>NZ_JAWLVJ010000011.1:0-145145 GCF_033100395.1 Terasakiella sediminum
AAACGCGTCTGATTTTTTGAGATTCATAAGTTCCTCCTGTTGATCTCAGTCTAACAGAAAGTATCCTCTATTTTATAGGGACGGGACCAGGTTGGTGTATCGAACCTTGTACTCTTCCCAAACCCTTTCAATCGCGTCTACAGTTCTCTCACTCGACAATACAGGGGCATTAACATGTGCAACGGGTTGCAAGTTGCTTGTCTGTGAAGCAGATAAGGTCTTGTTAGGGTTTTCGTAAAGAGAAACGGCGTATTCGCTTGCGTCTTTAAGTGCGTTCTGGATCATTCCATATAGGAGGCCATACCCCTCTTGGTCATAAGTTATATGAGAAAGGTGCGCATCTTCAAGAGCTTGTGTAGTTGTCCGCTGTGTCTCCCGAATTGTATCAGGGTGTTCGCTTATTCCATAGTTTTGGGCCTGTTCTGTCAGGTCAATCAGTATATCCTGCAACCGTTCATCCTGTTCACCTGCTGGGAGCTTTTTGACGATGTCATAGTCTTTTGCAAACTCTTTCAGTTCGCGCCTTTTCTCCCGCTCACGTATTTCATCAGCGAGTTCGGTAGCTAGTTCCAGAGATAAGGCGGTTCTTTTCGGAACGGAAGTGTTCTGGGCTGTTGCATAATCAACACGGACTTGATCAAAGAACGCTTGTGCCTTTGAAGCGACATGGGCGTGTGCGTTATTTGCTTCTCTAATGTCCTTTGTGTGAAAGTCGTATCGATAGAACGTCAGATCAGCGTACTGGAAATATATGTCTTGCCACTGCGAATGCGTACTCAGATATGCAATCGCTTCCAGAACATCTTTTGGATATCGCTTTTGATAACGGTAACCGCCACTGCTGTGCAAGACGACACCGGGTTTCTTTTTCATCTCTTCCATAGCCCAAATGTATACCACAATTGTGAGCCACAGGTAAATCTAACACATTGAAAAGAAAGGAAAGCGAGGGTTTCTCCCCCCTCGCAGGGAATTTGGTGGAGCCTAGCGGGATCGAACCGCTGACCTCAACACTGCCAGTGTTGCGCTCTCCCAGCTGAGCTAAGGCCCCTTGGTTGGGTGGCGAGAATGTAGCCGATTTTTTGGGGCTTGCAAGTTAAAAATGCAGTTTATGGTAAAATTATTTGTCAGAGGTTTTGATCGACCACAGGTTCGTCCACATGTTCGAAGATTTCTGACATGTCGGTTTCATCGCTTCCGACCAAGTCATCTGCATCTTCCATGAAATCATCGTCATCTTCAGAGACACTCAGATCCCCATCCACATCATCGAATTCTTCCAGAAGATCATCTGCTTCCAGCTCTGCCGCCGGTGGTGGGTCATCGACTTCTGCGGTTTTGGCGGCCAGGGTGGCTTCGTCATTGACGGGCGTGCCGCATTTGGGGCAGGACGCATCCGGTTTGCGCATATCATAGAAATGCGCGCCACAACTTGGACATTCGTGTTTGGTTCCCCATTCGGGTTTCATGTTCGGCCCTCCCTTCGAAACTTCAAAGGCTGGCACCGACAGATACAGACAAGCGTATCTGTGGACTGCCAGATACTGAGACATCTTGAAAGTGTCTCTTGTTGTTATCGAACCGAAGTCAACATTCACATCGTGCAAAGGCTGACTTCGCTTACATGTACATGTTCATTACCCCGATACTGTAAAACGAAATTTGAAAAATGTCTCGTTTAGAGTGATGCCAAAGTGATTTTTTTACATTTCTTCTTTCGTTGACTTACGCGCCCAGCTGTACGAAAGTGCAGCCAAATTCAATATCTCTGATGAAGGCAATCCTCGTGAAACCTGTTCTGTCCCCCAAAAGCAACCCGTTAAGCGGTTCCATTCGTGTCCCTGGTGATAAATCCATCTCGCACCGTTCCCTGATGTTTGGGGCGATGGCTGTGGGCGAAACCCGCGTTACAGGTCTGCTGGAAGGTGAAGATGTTTTGTGCACAGCCGCAGCTATGCGCAGCCTGGGCGCTGAAGTGGACCGTCTTGAGGATGGCACATGGGTCGTAAGGGGTCGTGGTGTTGGTGGTTTTTCAGAACCCACAGGCGTGCTGGATATGGGGAATTCCGGGACAGCCGCGCGTTTGCTGATGGGCGTTCTGGCCACACAATCTTTTACCACTTTTATGACGGGCGATGCGTCGCTTTGTTCGCGCCCGATGGAACGGGTGATGAAACCGCTGCGCCCCATTGGCGTGAACTTTGTCTCCCGTGACAAGGGCCGCATGCCGATCGCCATTCAGGGTACAGACGATCCAATGCCGATTACATATGAATTGCCCGTGGCTTCTGCGCAAGTGAAATCAGCTGTGATGCTGGCAGGTTTGAATGCACCGGGTAAAACTGTGGTGATTGAACCGAATCCAAGCCGCGATCATACAGAAAAAATGTTGCAGCATTTCGGTGCCGAGGTTGTTGTTGAAGAGCGCGAAGACGGCGGGCGTGTTATCACACTGACAGGCCAACCTGAACTGGTGGCAAGCGATATTGTGGTGCCAACCGATCCAAGCTCCGCTGCTTTCCCGGTTGTGGCTGCCTTGATTACACCTGGTTCCAAAATCACAGTGGAAGCGGTGGGCATGAACCCACTGCGCACAGGTCTGTTTACGACATTGAAAGAAATGGGCGGCAAGATTACTGCGCTTAATACACGTATTGAAGCAGGTGAAGAAGTGGCTGACCTGCAGGTGGAATATTCTGAACTGACAGGCGTTACTGTTCCGGCGTCGCGCGCGCCATCCATGATTGATGAATATCCAGTGCTGGCGGTTGCCGCAAGCTTTGCCAAAGGCACGACCCATATGGAAGGGCTGGAAGAACTGCGCGTGAAAGAAAGCGACCGTCTGGCCGTTGTGGTGGAAAGCCTGAAAGCCTGCGGTGTGGATGTCACCGAAGGCGAAGACTTTATGATTGTGAATGGCACAGGCGAGCCTGCATTGGGTGGGGGGGAGATCAAGTCCCGTCTCGATCACCGTATCGCCATGTCCTTTATTGTTTTTGGTCTGGCGTCAAAAGAGCCTGTGAAAATTGATGATGGCAGTCCCATCGATACCAGCTTCCCCGGCTTTATTGATCTGATGAATGGTCTGGGTGCCAATATTTCTTAATCTGTGTTCCGGCGAAGGCCGGAATCTTTTTCCAAGAGGCCCCGGCCGTCACCGGGGAACAGGAGACTTCTGAGATGACAATTGTCGTAGCAATTGATGGCCCGGCAGCAGCGGGCAAAGGAACATTAGCGCGTCGAGTCGCAAAGGATTTGGATTTTGCCTATCTGGATACGGGGCTTTTGTATCGCGCAACCGGATTTTCTGTTGTTAGTGCAGGTGGTGATCCGAGTGATGAAAAAGTGGCAACTGAGGCTGCAAAAAACCTGAAACCAGAAGACCTGGAAAATGAAAAACTGCGCCATGATGAAGCGGCCCAAGCTGCATCAAAAGTTGCGGTTATTCAAATGGTTAGGGACGAGTTGCTGGACTTCCAGCGTCGCTTTGCGGCTACCCCCCCAGCAGGTAAGGCAGGGGCTGTTCTGGATGGTCGTGATATCGGGACTGTGGTCTGCCCGGATGCACCGGTAAAGCTGTTTGTGACGGCCTCAACAGAGGTGCGTGCACAAAGACGACTAAAAGAGTTGCAAGATCGTGGTCTTGAAGCTATATACGCGCAGGTTTTGCAGGATATGAAAGACCGCGATGCGCGTGACAGCCAACGGGCTGCTGCGCCATTAAAGGCAGCTGAGGATGCCGTGACTTTGGATACGTCTGAAATGGACATTGAAGAAGTGATTGCTGAGGCTAAATCAATCATCGCCGATAAAACCTGAATAGATACGTCTGCAGTTTGATTTTCAACGTTCCCTTTGATAGGGCGCGTCGAAGGTCTTTTTGCACTTAAATATGAAGATACTGGCCGTTAGTCACCGCGCGGTTGGTGGGATCTTCGACGCAATTGCTGGTGACAGACCAACGGAACCAACCGTTTGGCATGTAACAATATTATTATAGGACTTATATATTATGACTGAAGCAGCTCCAGTAGTTGAAGACTTTGCAGCGCTCTTTGCTGAATCTTACGGTGAAGAAGCCCTGTTTGAAGGCCAAGTGGTAACCGGTACAATCATCGGTGTTGAAAATGATTTCGCGATGGTTGACGTCGGCTTGAAATCTGAAGGCCGTATCCCTCTTAAAGAATTCGGTTTTGGCGAAGAAGCACAAAAATTGTCCGCTGGCGACAATGTTGATGTTTTCGTTGAACGTTATGAAAACAAAGACGGCACAGTTGTTCTGTCTCGCGAAAAAGCGAAACGTGAAGAAGCCTGGAAAAATCTCGAGAAGCAGTTCGAAGCTCAAGAGCGTGTTAACGGTGTTATCTTCGGTCGCGTTAAAGGTGGCTTCACAGTTGACCTTAACGGCGCTGTTGCCTTCCTGCCTGGTTCACAAGTTGATATCCGTCCGGTTCGCGACGTGACTCCTTTGATGGGCAACGCACAACCATTCCAAATCCTGAAAATGGACCGCCAGCGTGGCAACATCGTTGTTTCACGTCGTGCTGTTCTTGAAGAAGCACGTGCTGAAGCACGCGGCGATCTGATCAAAGGTCTGGAAGAAGGTCAAATCCTGGATGGTGTTGTTAAGAACATCACGGATTACGGTGCATTTATTGATCTTGGCGGCATTGACGGCCTGCTGCACGTTACAGACATCGCATGGCGTCGTATCGCGCACCCATCTGAAGCGCTGCAGATTGGCGAAACTGTTAAAGTTCAGGTTATCCGCTTCAACTCTGACACACAACGTATCTCCCTCGGCATGAAGCAGCTTGAAGCTGATCCATGGGAAGGCGTTGACGGCAAATACCCAGTTGACGGCAAATTCTCTGGTCGTGTTACAAACATCACTGACTACGGTGCATTCGTTGAGCTGGAGCCAGGTGTTGAAGGTCTGGTTCACGTTTCTGAAATGTCTTGGACCAAGAAGAACGTACACCCAGGTAAAATCGTTTCTACTTCTCAGGAAGTTGAAGTTATGGTTCTGGACGTTGATCCGGTTAAACGCCGTATCTCCCTTGGCCTGAAACAGTGCCTAGCTAACCCATGGGATGCGTTCCTGGCTGAACACCCACAAAACACTGAAGTTGAAGGCGAAATCAAGAACATCACCGAATTCGGTCTGTTCATCGGCCTGAACGGCGAAATCGACGGTATGGTTCACATGTCTGATCTGGCATGGGAAGGCACACCTGAAGAAGCGCTGGCTTCCTTCAACAAAGGCGACGTTGTTAAAGCACGCGTTCTGGATGTTGACGTTGAGAAAGAACGTATTTCTTTGGGCATCAAGCAGCTGTCTGAAGATCCATTTGAATCTTCTGCTGGCGACATCAAGAAGAACCAGGTTGTGACTTGTACAATTACAGCTGTTGAAGAAAACGGTCTGGAAGTTGAAATCGAAGGTGGCCTGACTGGTTACATCCGTCGCGGCGATCTGGCACGTGACCGTGGTGACCAACGCACTGATCGTTTCAACGAAGGTGAAAAGGTTGACGCTAAAGTGACACAATTCGACAAGAAAAACCGCAAGGTTTCTCTGTCTGTGAAAGCTTTGGAAGTTGAAGAAGAGAAGAAAGCCATGGCTGAATATGGTTCTTCTGACTCTGGTGCATCTCTGGGTGATATCCTGGGTGCTGCTTTGGCGAAGAAAGACGACTAATTTAGACGTCTTTAACCAAAAAGCTCTGAAAACCCCTTCCTGTTCTTGCAGGGAGGGGTTTTTCTTTTATATTTATCAGGTGTCATTCCGGCGAAGGCCGGAATCTTTTTCGACCAGATTCCTGCCTTCGCAGGAATGACGAGGTATCAATGACTTTTTCTTCCGACCATATTCTGGACCGTATCCGCCTGAAACGCCGCCTTCGTATCTGGCAGGGTATAGGCGTGCTGGCTGTTGTGAGTGCCCTTGTGGCCATTGGTGCCCGTTTGGACATATTTGGTCATCAGGATCACATCGCACGTTTGTGGGTGGAAGGTGTCATTCAGGACGATATTGAACGCGACGAACTGATTGCAGAACTGGGCGATGATGACAGTGTGAAGGCTGTGATTGTGCGGATCAATTCGCCGGGCGGCACGGTTGTGGGCGGTGAAGCGCTTTATAAAAACCTGCGTAGTCTGGCGTCCAAGAAACCGGTTGTGGCGGTCATGGGCGAAGTGGCCGCATCGGCTGGATATATGACAGCCATTGCAGCAGATCATATTGTGGCGCGTGAAGGCACCATTACAGGTTCCATCGGTGTTTTGATGCAGTCGGTCAATGTCACCGGGCTTCTGGATAAAGTGGGCGTAAAGCCGATTGTGGTGAAAAGTGCGCCTTTGAAAGCAGCACCGAATCCTCTCGAAGAAGTCACGCCGGAAGCTTTGAAAGCAACCGAGGTTGTAATCCTGGATATGTACCATATGTTTTTAGGGATGGTGGCGGAACGCCGCAACCTCGCTATTGATGACGCCCGCAAGCTTGCCGATGGTCGTATCTTTACCGGACGTCAGGCCAAACAGGCCGGGCTGGTGGATGAAACGGGCAGTGAATCGCAGGCGATCAAGTGGCTGCAGGATGAGAAAAAGGTAACCAAGGGTCTGGAAGTTTTTGATGCGCTTTACGGCGAAGAGGAATTCTGGGGGCATGCAGAAAGTGCGTTGATCCGCAGTTTTTTTGATAAAACGTTGATTTCAGAAGGACTTAGACTTGACGGTTTGGTTTCTGTCTGGCAACCTAATCTTCAGTAGCGGCATTTTGTCGGGTTTATCAGACCCCACTTTATAGAGAAGAAGGAGCAGGTGCCCATGACCAAATCAGAACTGATTGCACGTTTGGCTGAAGCGAACCCCCACCTATTTCAACGCGATGTGGAACGGATTGTCTCGACAATCTTTGACGAGATCACACAGGCGCTGGCCGATGGTGACCGTGTGGAACTGCGCGGCTTTGGTGCTTTTTCTGTTAAAACCCGCGGATCACGCACCGGGCGTAACCCTCGCACAGGTGAATCTGTGGATGTGGGCGAAAAGTCTGTCCCTTACTTTAAAACAGGCAAGAAGCTGCGTGAACGCCTGAACAACTAATTGTTTTTGGGCTTTTTATATAAAGAAAGACGTGAAGGTTGAGGACGTGCAGGCTATACTGTCTGCACAAATCGACCTTTTTTGTGTGTGACTTCCGGAGCGATTGACCGTGCGTTTTCTATCCTGGCTTCTCTTCCTGCCATTTGCCCTTGTTGTGGTGATCTTTGCCGTGTCAAACCGCGGCCCCATCGCCGTTGATTTCTGGCCCCTGCCATTTTCACAGGATGTCCCGCTCTATCTCTTGAGCCTGGGCACACTGGCCTTTGGATTTTTCTTCGGTGCGCTTCTTACATGGATGTCAGTTGCCAAATGGCGCGTGGTCGCCATCAGCCGCAAAAAAGACACCGAATATGCCGAAGCTGAGATCGAACGTTTGAATGCCAAGATCAAAGACCTTGAGAAAAAAGAAGAACCTGTGCAAGAGGTTCTGCCTGCGGTGAAAACGGACGCGGCTTAAGGCCCTCTATACCCGTCACCCCGCACATGTTGCGGGGCCTGCGGTTAATGCGAGACCTAATCTTTAAACCATTGGAATCCTGCTACCTACGCAGATCGCGCAACATGTGCGCAATGACAGAAGCGGTCCCAATCGTCATTCCTGCGAAGGCAGGAATCTGATTACCCTCTGTCCAGGAACAAAAAAGCACCGGGATAAAGATACGCGTCATCTATGGCTTTTCGGGTGACGTATTTAGCATCAGCATCTAATGGAAACGACCAGGCGTATGCGTATTTTCCTAATTTGCTTCCAGCGACCGTTGACAGGAAACTTGAGACCAATTTTTCCAAATCAATATCTGGTGTGATTTGAAATTTTACGCTGATAAAGGTTGCGGCCACATATTTACATGATGCTGTCGTTTTGCTGTTTGCCCGCGTTGCCGCGCAATCGTTTTTAGCATCGGCAATTCGTTTCCCGACTTTTTCGACAAAACCCTCTAGATCATCTCCTGAGTGCATAGCAGACTTAGCTTCTAGATAAACTTGAATATCATCATTGGATAACCACAGATCACCGCGGCCATGGACTTCTTTGTCTTCTTTACGTTTTTCTGTTTGGAATTCGGTGACTCCGACCCATCCGCTACGCCATGCGGCAGCGAGCAAGAGGCCGACGTCTGCCATTTCGGTGAACCAATAGGGAGCTTCTCCGGTGCGCACGGTATATTGTTCAATTACATTGCACCATTCCATCGCCAGAGGGTGATAGAGTGCAAATTCGTCGTGATCTAGAAGATTGTTGCCCTGGATGCTCATGTCTTTTCCTTGTTTATATTATTATTTACAAGACTTTAGGTCATTGAATTCGGGGGTGCAATGAAAGATTCCTGCCTGCGCAGGAATGACAACGATATTATTCGTCATCGCGCACGCGTTGCGCGATCTGCGGGAAAAACCGGGCTCCTGCTTCCGCCCCTTATGCCGCAAAGGGTGCGGTATGATGTACTGATGGTGGCTTTATAGTGATCGCACAATAATGCGCTTTCTTTGACATCCCCCAATGCGCTTTTCTTTGACATCCCCCGCCAAATCCCCTAATCCAAAAGCAACGATTTTCCACCGATGAAGTGAGCCCCCGCCATGAAAGCTTTTGAGCGCATTTATGTTGCCCTGGATACAACCGATGTTGAGTATGCTGTCGAACTGGCAGGCAAGTTAAAAGGCCTTGTTGGGGGGATGAAGGTGGGGAAGGAATTCTTTACCGCCAATGGCCCGCAAGGGGTGGAAAAAATCACCGCTGTCGGCATGCCGGTGTTTCTTGATTTGAAATTCCACGATATCCCCAATACGGTCGCTGGTGCCATTCGCGCATCTGGCAAGACAGGTGCGAAGATTGTGAATGTGCATGCGCAAGGTGGTCCTGAAATGTTGCGCCAGGCAGCGGCTGCGGGTAAGGAAGCTGGCATTCCCATGACCATTGCTGTCACGATCTTAACAGCGCTTGATCAGGATGATCTGAGTGCCATCGGTGTGACAGATGCCATCGAAGATCAAGTGGTGCGCTTGGCCAAACTGACACAGGAAAATGGTCTGCAGGGTGTGGTTTGTTCTGCTAAAGAGATTGAACCGATCCGCAAGGCGTGTGGCGAAGACTTTAAACTGATCGTTCCCGGTATTCGCCCCCTTTGGGCCGCCAAGGGTGATCAGAAACGGGTCATGACCCCGTCTGATGCAGTGAAAGCAGGCGCGGATATTCTGGTCATTGGTCGCCCGATCACGCAAGCTGAAGATCCGGTTGACGCGGCACGTAAAATCGCAGAAGAACTGGAAGGTCTGTAAGAATGGAACCAAATATCGGCACAGTGGTCTTTGATGCCCTGGCCTTTATGCGCGAAAACGCCCGGGTGTTTCGCAAATATCTGTTTTTACCGATTTTTTTTGCAATCCTCTCCTTGTTTTTGGGAAAAATCCCTGGTTTCGGATTGGCCCTGTCTGTGATTGCGAATGCGGTTGCGGTTGCGGTGGCGTTGGTCGGGGTGTCAGCCACCCGGTTCTATTTGTTAAAAAATGCCGATGCCGTGGCGGAAGGGGCAAACAGGCCTTTTGCACGGTTTTTCTTTTTGGCCTTTATGGTAAATGCCCTGACTCAGATGTTAGGGGTTCTCTTTTTGCTGCCGCCTTCCATGTATATTGTCATTCTGATGGTCGTATTGATTGGTCTTTGGCTTGGATTGAAAACATCACTCGCCTTTCCTGCGTTAGCGATGGATCACCCCGGTTCCTTGCTGGATAATCTCAAGGAATCATTTATCTGGACCAACGGCAATAATATAAAAATTATTGTCGCTTTTATGGTCTGTTACTCACCAGTGTTGTTCTTTTTTATGATGATTTTGCAGGTGTCGAGTTTCGCACCAGAAGCGGAAAATCTTTGGGGGACGATGCCGCAGCTGATCTTTCATCATATTCTGACTATCTTTTGTATGATGTGGCTGTCACTCGTGCTGGCAAAAATCTATCAGGAGGTTGCGGCGCGGCGATAGCGCTCTACATATCCCTTTATGGAAGAAATCAAAACACAACAGATGCCGATTTTGCCGCTGGTAAACAGTGTCTATGCCACCCTGTTTCGAAACCCGATGGTTCTGTTTCGCGCCGGGCTTTTGCCGTTTTTGCTGTTGCTGACCATCGGTCTGTGGCAGACGCCAGAAGAATGGGGCGCGGTCGGCTTTCAGGCCATGCGCTCGGTTGAATGGGTACTGATGCTGGGCTTGTGGACCTTTTATGCAGGTCAATTGCAGCGTTTTATTCTGAAAGGTCCGATGGATGGGGCAGTTTCATTCCTGCCTAAACTGAATATGCGCGAAGCCCGTTATGCGCTCGCGTCTGTTTTCGTGACAGCACCCTTTAGTGCCTTTGCTTTCTGGTATGATCAGCCCCTGTTTTTCCATCAGCCCGATCTGGTGGTGATGGGCGGTATGACGGCGATTGAAGGAACCGGGGAGCTTTTGTATGCAAGCTTGTTTGTTGGCTGGGTAACGGCCTTGTTTGCTTGTGTGCTACCTGCCATTGCCATGGATGATCAACGCAAGATGATTGCGATTTTTGCCCATTCATTTGAAGCCTTGCGCAAAGATTTCTCCCGCCTGTTTGCAGCATCCTTGTTGGTGGTTCTGCCTGTCTGGTTGTTCATTGGCATGGTGCGGCTGGTGCTGCATACGCCGTTCTTTACCCAGATGGCCATGGCGGATGAAGCCTCGGCCTTGGCCTGGAACCTTATCTTTTTCGCCCTTGAAAGTCTGAAAATCTTTCTTGCGGGCGGTTTGCTCGCTATGTTGTGGGCATTGGCCTATGGACGTTTTAAAGGAACTGCCTCATGACCTTGGTTAAAATCTGCGGCTTGAAAACACCCGAAGATGCCCATGTTGCCATTCAGGCAGGCGCCGATTTTTTGGGTTGTGTGTTCTTCCCGCCCAGCCCGCGTGATGTATCCCCTGAAGTCGCAGCCGAAGTCTTTGACATGATTGGCGATGCCGATGTGGAGCGTGTTGGTCTGTTTGTGAACCCGACAGACGAAGAACTGATGGCTGTTTTGAACCATGTGCGTCTGGATATCATCCAGCTGCATGGCTCAGAAAGCGTGGAACGGGTCGAAGACGTGCGACAGAATTTTGCACTGCCCGTCATGAAAGCCTTGCCGATTGAGACCGCAGAAGATGTGGAATCGGCGAAAAAATATGATGGTGTGGCTGATAAACTTCTGTTTGATGCCAAGCCCCCCAAAGGCGCGACTCGCCCCGGTGGCAACGCCATTGCGTTTGACTGGACCTTGCTGACCGATACCAAATGGTCGGTGCCCTGGATGCTGGCAGGCGGCTTAACGGTTGAAAACGTTGAGGATGCCGTCGCGCAAAGCGGGGCTGAAGCTGTGGATGTTTCCAGCGGTGTGGAAGCGGAAAAAGGCGTCAAAAGCCCCGAGATGATCCAAGCCTTTGTCAAGGCCGTAAAAGAATAAGAAAATTGCGCATTTCCTTTGCAAGCCCTTTTGCAAGTGCGCTATAACATCACCCGAAATTTCCTATTTTGAAATAGAAGTCGATAATGAACACACCCAATACATTTATGGCAGGACCGGACGAAGATGGCCGCTTTGGCATTTTTGGCGGACGTTTCGTTGCTGAAACGCTGATGCCGCTGATCCTGGATGTTGAAAAACACTTCAACGAAGCCAAAGACGATCCTGAATTCCAAAAGCAGGTTTCCGGTTACCTTTCCCAATATGTGGGTCGTCCAAGCCCGCTTTATTTCGCTGAACGGTTCACCGAACATTGTGGCGGGGCCAAAGTCTATTTCAAACGCGAAGATTTGAACCATACGGGTGCGCACAAGATCAACAGCTGTATCGGCCAGATCTTGCTTGCAAAACGGATGGGCAAAAAACGTATTATCGCAGAAACAGGCGCGGGCCAGCATGGTGTGGCTACGGCGACAGTTTGTGCACTGTTTGGTCTGGAATGTGTGATCTTTATGGGCGCGACCGACATTGAACGTCAGCAGCCCAATGTGTTCCGCATGAAACTGCTGGGCGCAGAAGTTCGCCCGGTAACGGCGGGTTCCGGCACGCTGAAAGATGCGATGAACGAAGCGCTTCGTGACTGGGTTGCCAATGTTCACAACACTTATTACCTGATCGGCACTGTCGCAGGCCCACACCCTTATCCGGTGATGGTGCGCGAATTCCAGAAGATCATCGGGGAAGAAACACGTGAGCAGATCATGGAACAGGAAGGTCGACTGCCTGATACATTGATCGCCTGTGTGGGGGGTGGATCAAACGCCATGGGCCTGTTCTACCCGTTCCTGGATGACAAAGACGTGCAGATCATCGGTGTGGAAGCCGCTGGTCTGGGTGTGGATACCGATGAACATGCAGCGTCCCTGACAGGTGGTAGCCCGGGTGTGTTGCATGGTAACCGCACGTACCTGTTGCAGGATGACGACGGTCAGATTGAAGAAGCCCATTCTATATCCGCTGGTCTGGATTACCCGGGCATCGGGCCGGAACATAGCTGGCTGTTTGATATGGGGCGTGTAGAATATCATTCCATCAAAGACGGTGAAGCAGTGGATGCGTTCCAGCTCTGCACCAAGCTTGAAGGGATTATCCCGGCACTTGAATCATCACATGCTTTGGCGGAAGCTGAAAAACTGGCGAAGAAAATGGATAAGGACCAGATCATCGTGGTCAATATGTCCGGTCGTGGTGACAAAGACGTCAACACAATTGCCAAAGCGATGGGGACAGAATTATGAGCACCCGTATTGCAAAGAAATTTGAAGCCCTGAAAGCAGAGGGGCGTTCTGCGTTCGTCACGTTCGTGAGCGCAGGTGATCCCGACCTTAAAACATCCAAAGAGATTCTGGCGGGTATGCCCGAAGCTGGTGCGGATATTCTGGAAATCGGCATGCCGTTTTCTGATCCGATGGCGGATGGTCCGGCGATCCAGTTGGGATCTCAACGCGCCCTTGCTGCCGGCATGACGCTGAAAGGTGTTCTGGATCTGGTGCGTGATTTCCGCACGCAAGATAACGAAACACCAATCGTTCTGATGGGTTATTACAATCCGATCTATATATATGGTGTGGACAAGTTCGTTGTGGATGCAAAGGAAGCTGGTGTTGATGGGTTCATCATCGTTGACCTGCCGCCGGAAGAAGAAATTGAATTTGCGATCCCGGCACAAAAAGGCGGTCTGGACTTTATTTACCTGACCACGCCAACAGCCGATGATGAACGTCTTGAAAAGATCGCGTCCAAGGCATCCGGCTTTATTTATTATGTGTCGATCACAGGTGTGACGGGGACGGCCTCTGCTGTGGCGTCTGATGTGGAAGCGGCTGTGAAACGGATCAAGAAACATACGGACCTGCCTGTTGCCATTGGTTTCGGGATCAACACCCCGGATCAGGCAAAGACAATGGCCAGCGTCAGTGATGCCGCTGTTGTGGGTTCTGCGATTGTAAAAACAATTGCACAGAATTTGGATGAAGACGGTAAAGCCAAGGATGACCTGGCAACAAACGTTCTCTCTTATGTAAGTGAATTGGCAGGCGGCGTAAAAGCTGCCAATGCTTAAAGGATAAATGGCATGAACTGGTTAACCAACTACGTCAAACCGAAACTGCGCGACCTTGTACGCCCAAAGGAAATCCCTGATAACCTGTGGCACAAATGTACAAAATGCGGCCAGATGATTTTCCACCGTGATCTGGATAAAAATCATCACGTGTGTCAGCACTGTGGTCACCATATGCGCCTTTCTGTGACCGCGCGTCTGGAAATGATGTTTGACAACGGGGAATATACCCGCGCAGAACTGCCAGCAGTTCCCTCTGATCCTTTGAAATTTTCTGATCGTCGCAAATATAAAGACCGCATCAAGGAATCGAATGCCAAAACCAAGGAAACAGATGCGTTGGTTGTTGGTCACGGTAAGATGGGCGGCCAAAATGTCGTGATCGCAGCCTTTAACTTTGCTTATATGGGCGGGTCTATGGGTACCGCTGTGGGTGAAGGTTTGGTTGCGGCTTCCAAGCTCGCGATTGTGCAGGATGCAGCCTTGATCGTTGTGCCTGCTTCGGGTGGCGCGCGTATGCAGGAAGGGATTTTGTCCCTGATGCAAATGGCGCGTACAACAATCGGTGTGGAACGTGTGAAAGAAGCAGGTCTTCCTTACATTGTTGTGCTGACTGACCCAACAACAGGCGGGGTATCAGCCTCTTTCGCCATGTTGGGTGATGTTGCGATTGCGGAAAGCGGTGCGGTTATCGGTTTTGCCGGGCGTCGCGTGATTGAACAAACCATCCGTGAACAATTGCCGGATGATTTCCAGACAGCAGAATATCTGTATGAACATGGTATGGTCGATATGGTTGTGCGCCGTAACGAATTGCGCCCGACCTTGATCCGTGTTCTCAGTCTCCTGCGCAACACAAAGCCAGCGGGTGATCTGCTGGAATTGCCACAGGATGACCCGATTGAGACGGAAGAAGTGGATAACATCAACGACATCCCCCCACCGCCGGACATCCGTCGCCCGGATGGTGTCCCTGTTGAGGAAAATGAAGAAGTCTCTTCATCGTCTTCCAAGGATGAGGAGAAGCCCGCTGAATAGTCAACAGCTCCTTGCACATGTGGAGACACTCCACAGCAAAGACATTGATTTGGGTCTTGAACGGTTTCAGGACCTGCTGTTGCGACTTGGGCATCCACAAGACGACCTTCCCCCTGTCATTCACGTGGCAGGGACGAATGGTAAAGGTTCGACCATCGCGTTTTTACGCGCGATGTTCGAAACCGTGGGCTATCGCGTCCACGCTTTTACCTCCCCCCATATGATCACCCCACATGACGGGATCATTGTGGATGGAGAAGAAATTTCTGAAAAAGAATTCACTGATCTTCTGGAAGAAGTCATCCGTGTAAATGATGGTGCCTCCTTGACGGTGTTTGAAGCCATCACCGCTGTGGCGTTTTTGGCTTTTGCCCGAACGAAAGGTCACATTGTCTTGCTGGAAACAGGCCTTGGCGGATTGGGCGATACCACCAATGTGGTGGAAGAACCTGCCCTTACGGTCATCACCCCGATTTCCATGGACCATACGGAATTTCTAGGTGAAACACTGGGCGAGATTGCGACCCAGAAAGCGGGTATTTTAAAAGAGAACGTACCTTGCGTGATGGCCGCGCAGGATCAAGAGGCCTATCAGGCCGTGCGCGCCCGTGTCAAAGAACTGAATATTCCGTTTTATCGCGAAGGGCGCGACTGGTTTGTGAAACGGACCGGACGCCAGATGGTGTTTGAAGGCTGGGATGGCGATTACGCCTGGCCGTTGCCAAACCTTGCAGGCGAACATCAAATCCATAACGCCGGGCTGGCCTTGGCCTGCCTGGAAGCCTTGAAGGATCGTTTCCAGTTGCCTTCTGAAGCGGTGCGAAGTGCCTTGCAGACCGTGGACTGGCGGGGACGTCTGGAACAGGTTGATCCTAAAAAACTGTTGCCGAAAAATTGGGAACTGTGGCTGGATGGCGGGCATAATGTGGCTGCGGCCCAAGTGCTTCGCAAACAGATCAAAAAATGGAATGATCAGCCGATCTATCTGGTCTTTGGCATGTTGAAGCGCAAAGACAGCAAGGCCTTTTTGGCAGAAGTTGCAGGCATTGCCGATCATGTCTATACGGTTGAAATCCCCGATCAAAAGAGCAAGAAACCATCGAAGCTCGCAGGTCAGGTGCAGGATGCAGGCGGTCTTGCCACAGCGTGCGAAGATTTGGCCCTGGCTTTTGAACTGATCAAGGCGGAACGCAAAGATAAAAATGCCCGCGTTCTGGTTTGTGGCTCGCTCTATCTCTTAAGTGCCTTCTATGACTTACACGAAAACGCTTGATCTGATTTTCCAGAGCTATCTGCGGGCCAAGCCCTATATTGCCGGAAAGTTTGACCGTGATGTGCGTGATCCAGCCATCTTGCTGGAGGTGGCACGAAAGTTTGATCTCCTGCCTGATCCAGCCTCCACCATTAAAGTGACGGGCAGTAAGGGCAAGGGCACGGTTGCGAGATTGTGTGCGCAAAGTCTGTCAGATCATGGCAAGACGGGTCTTGTGATTTCCCCGGAAGAAATCAGCCATCTGGACCGCATGCGCATCAATGGTGTGTCTATTTCTGAAAAACAGTTCATCGTCTGTTTTGAAAAGATTTGGGCGGCCGTGATGGTTCCTGAACCACCTGCCTATCTATCACCTTATGGCTTGTTTCTTCTGAGCGCGCTTCAGTGGTTCAAGGATGAAGGTGTGGATTATTGCGTTCTGGAAACCGGGCGCGGTGTTAAATATGACGAAGGCGGGCAAGTCCCGACCCAGGTTGGGGTGGTGACCTCTGTCTTTCTGGAACATGCAACATACTTGGGGCCATCTCTTGAAGAAATCCGTGCTGATAAATTATCGATCTGTGAGACATGTGATCAGGTGATCGTGGCGGAGGGAACTATCCCGGCAGGTGACGTTGTGCCGGGCTGGTATGCGCATTCTCAAAATCTGGCGCAACAGGCCGTGGAAGCTTTGTTGCAGAAAACCGTTGTTCTGCCCGATGCCATTTGTGGATCATTCGGCCAGCAGCAGAACAGTTTCTATGAAGGGATGATTGCTGCGGAAAGTGCGGATATGTCGTTCCTGAAAAAGCTTGTTGATCGCCATGAAGGCTCGGTCTGTTTTTATGTCTCCCTGCCGGATGACAAGGACGTCAAAGGCGTGTGCGATCTGCTTGACCAACTGGACGCGGATGTTCGCCATATCGTCTTGAGGGGAGAACGGGGCTTTTTGTCATATGAAGAAGCCAAGTCCAGGGATGTGGTCTATAGCGGCGGCTATGATGATGTGGCGGGCTTGCGCGCAGGCCTGAAGTTTGGGGACCATGCTGTTCGCTATTTCATCGGCACGCAAACATATTTGCGACTGATCAAACAGGCGTATTTCTCATGAGGGGTTTGGAAAGATTACTTAGCTTCCCACGCTTTGGGGAACAAGGTGTGAATGAACGGATGGCGGTCCTGTGTGACGGATTACAGCAGGTCCCGGCCATCAAAATCGTTGGCTCCAACGGCAAAGGCACCACGGCCCATATGATGGCGGAAATGGCGTTGCGACTTGGCAAATCTGTCGGGCTTTATACCTCACCCCATTTGCTGCGGGTTAACGAACGCATACAAGTGAATGGGCGGGAAATTTCGGACGATCAACTAGATGTGGTTCTCAACTGGGCCTGTGACCGGGCAGGGGGGGTAAAAGGTATAGGTCGGTTTGAGCTTTTGACACTGGCCGCTATGAAGCATTTCGCCGACTGTAATCTTGATCTGGCCGTGATGGAAATCGGTCTTGGAGGGCGCTTTGATCCGGTGCGTGCAGCAGATGGAAAGATATCGGTTCTGACCTCCATTGATCTGGAACATACCGCCATTTTAGGGGACAGCATCGAAGCCATTGCGAAAGAAAAAGCAGCAGTTTGCAAGACTGGGGATTGTCTGATCAGCGCGGTTGGCGGGCTGGAAGATTGTATGCCAAAGGGGGTGTGTTACCTGGATATTTCAAATCCACCTTTGTCTCCGTTACAAAGCAATGCCCGACTGGCCGCACATGCCTTGAAGATGCATTTTGATCTGGATGATCTGCCGGAAACCTTTGGCGTGCGTGTACCGGGGCGTTTACAGAAACTTTCCAGCAATCCACCGATCTATGTAGATGTGGCCCATAGTGCCAAAGCGGTGGAAACCGTGCTGGATCATTTTAAAGGTAAAGATATCAGTCTGATCTGTGCGGCTAGAAATGACAAAGATTTGGGTGCATTCGATCAATCTTTCCATCATGTCATCGCCTTGCAGGTGGAAGATGATATGCACCCGGCCAATGAGATGCTAAAGGCCTTTCAGGCGTCGCGAAAAGACGAAGCTGTTGATATCGCAGAAGCTTTGGAACTGGCCAAAGATCATCGATCTGAAGACGGTGTCATTTTGTGTCTGGGTGGCTTTGGTCTGGTGGGTCGCATGATGGCGCATCTGCGCGGTGTTCACTATGATGTGATTCGCCTGTGAGCAGGAAAACTGCCATTCTTTGGGCATGAAAAAGATTACATTTATTCTGCTTGTCAGCCTGCTGCTGTTGCCTCTTTCTGCAAAAGCCAACCAACGTTTGGCCGTGGTTGAACTTTTTACGTCGCAAGGCTGTTCTTCCTGTCCGCCTGCCGATGCGTTTTTAGGCGAACTCTCCATGCGTAATGACGTGCTGGCACTGGCGTTCCATGTGGATTACTGGGATTATATCGGTTGGAAAGATATCCACGCGAGCCCGGAATATACCCAGCGGCAACGCAATTATGCTTCTGCTTTTAATCTGCGTTATGTCTATACGCCGCAGATGGTGGTGGCAGGTGATTACGAAACATCAGGCAATTCCCGTCGCAATGTGGTGCGTGCGATAGAAAAGGAATTGTCAAAGGCTTCTGATCTGGATATCCGTGCCGCAGACGGAGTAATCGCTGTGTCCGGCCCGGCCCAGAACCAGAATATTCATGTCTACCGTGTTAGCTTCATCAAGGAAGAAAAGACTAAGGTCAGACGCGGGGAAAATCGTGGCAAAACCCTGACCGATTATAATATCGTTTCTGATCTGGTGCATGTGGGTAACTGGCGCGGTGGTGATCAGACCTTTACCTATGATGTTGCTGATCTTGATCCCAACCATGGCCACGCAATTTTCTTACAGCGTGCCAATGATCTTAAAATTCTGACGGCCATCCGTCTGACAAACTAAGTCTTGAAATTCGATTTTGTCTTCCCACATAGGGCACATGGGATGAGGGCAATAGAGGTCGTGTCTAGAGCGAGAAAAAGGACCGCCTGACGTTATCAGGCGGTCCTTTTTTTATTGTTCTCCGGCGAAGGTTAAACCAATCCTTTTTCCATCGCACTTGTCATACGTTTGGCAAAAGCCGTCATATCCGGGATGTTTTCCCCTTCAATAATGCGAGCCTGATCCAGCAGCAGGTGTGCGGCATCGTCAATGGTCTGGTTCGTGCCGTCCGCAGACAGATCAACCAGCTTTTTAACCAAAGAATGCGTTGGGTTCAGCTCCAGGATCGGGGCTTCGTCCGGCACGGCCTGACCGTGTTGTTTCAGCATGCGTTGCAGGTTGCGATCCATCGCGCTTTCGCTGGCAACGATACAAACGGCACTGTCAGTCAGGCGGTCCGTAGATCGTACTTCCTGTACGCTGTCACCCAGCACAGCTTTGAAGGCAGCGCAAAGACGATCAATCCCGTCTTTATCAGCGGCATCTTCTTTGTCAGCTTCATCTTCTGCGTCACCTTCTTTCTTGATTTTGGAAAGATCGGCACCGCCCTTGGTGATGGACTGGAATTTCTTTTCTTCAAACTGGCCGACGCCCGGGATCCAGAATTCATCGATCGGATCGGTCATGAACAGCACTTCCACACCCTTGGCTTTAAAGCCTTCCAGCTGTGGGGAACGTTTCAGGGCTTCAAGATCATCGCCGGAGATATAGAAAATTTCTTCCTGACCTTCTTTCATGCGCTCGACATATTCCGCCAGGCTTACCCAGCCGTCAATATTGGTGGACTTAAAGCGGGCAAGGGCGAGGTTTTCTTTTTGATGGGCGAAGTCTTCGTAGATGCCTTCTTTCATGACTGCGCCGAAGTTTTCCCAGAACGAAGCATAGCCTTCTGCGTCTTTCTCTGCCTTCTTCTTCAGCTCACCCAGGACTTTCTTGGTCAGGCCGGCTTTGATTTTTGCCAGAACCGGATTGTGCTGCAACATTTCACGAGATACGTTCAAAGGCAGATCACCACTATCGACCACACCGCGCACGAAACGCAGGTATTGTGGGATCACTTCATCACAATCGTCCGTAATAAAGACTCGGTTCACATAAAGTTTCAGGTGATTTTTACGCTCTGGCGTAAACAGGTCCATGGGGCGTGAACCTGGGATGAACAGAAGGTTGGTATATTCAATCACCCCTTCAACCCGGTTGTGCATGGTCAGCCATGGGTCATCAAAGGCATGGGCGACATGGTGATAGAACTCTTTATACTGTTCTTCAGAAATGTCCTTGGCCTGACGTGTCCAGATGGCAGAGGCACTGTTTAATGTTTCTTCTTCTTCACCGCCCAGCAGGACAATTGGAATATTGATGTGATCAGAATAGGTCGTCACGATGTTGCGCAGGCGCGCATCTTCGAGGAATTCTTCCTGATCATCACGCATATATAATGTGATGGATGTACCGTGGCCGTCGCGCGTCGCATCATTGATGGTATATTCACCTTCGCCGTTGCTTTCCCAGGCCCAGGCTTTGTCTTCGCCAGCTTTGCGCGAAGTCACGGTGACTTTTTCAGCAACCATGAAGGAAGAATAGAAACCCACACCAAACTGGCCGATCAGGTTGACATCTCCTTTGTCGGATTCTTCAGCAGCTTTTAAGAAAGCTTCGGTGCCGGACTTGGCGATGGTACCCAGATTGTTGATCAGGTCATCGTGGTTCATGCCGATGCCGTTATCGGCAATGGTCAGTGTCTTGGTTTCTTTATTCAGATCAAGGGTGATGCGGAAATCCGAATCGCCTTCTGTCAGGCTGGAATCTGTTTGTGATTCATAGCGTAACTTGTCGCAGGCGTCTGATGCGTTAGAGATCAATTCACGCAGGAAGATCTCTTTATTGCTGTAAAGCGAGTGGGTTACGATATGCAGAAGCTTGCTTACTTCTGCCTGAAACGAAAGTTTTTCCTCAGTCATAATTTCTTCCATATGCCTTTAAGTAGAATAATGGTGTGGATGGATATGTTCAAAAAATGGGCAGGATGCAAGCCTTTAATGCAAAGATTCTGTAAAAAAACATCTCTTATGTTGCCATTCGGTAATTTAGCGGGTATGAGAGGGGGAATTTCGTCATTTGTGGCGCCTCAATTGGGCTGCCGCGCATCATATTAAAGACTATTAGGGCTCGAGTTAAAATGCAGTCTCCTTTGCAAATCGTTTTTCGCGATGTAGATCATTCCGACGCTGTTGAAGCGCGTATCCGCGAAAAAGTAGAAATGTTGGAAAAACATTCAGATAAAATCGTTAGCTGCCGCGTAACAGTTAGCGCACCACATAAAAGCAAAACAAAAGGCAAGCTGTTTGACATCCGCCTTGACGTTTCTCTGCCTGGCGAAGAAATCATCGTGGACAAAACACACAATGACGACCACGCGCACGAAGACGTTTACGTCACCATCCGTGATGCCTTTGATGCGGCACGTCGCCAGATCAAAGAATGGGTTCAACGCAATCGCGGTGAAGTCAAAAGCCACAGCGATGCTGCGGTTGGCTAAGCTTTAAAGCTTACAGAATTTAAAAAGCCCGTCTCTGAAAAAGAGGCGGGCTTTTTTGTTGTTTGATTCAGCCAATTGTTGAATTACAGTTTTCAGTGGTGTTCAGATTACTGGGGAACGGGTTCATGAAATTGACATGGTTTTTGACAGCGGGAACAATCTTCACGATTGGATGGGCTGCTTTGAACGTTGCTGAGGCAAGTGAGGCAGGCCGCAAAATTGGAACGACCTATAGGGTTGTCGATACGGGGCAGACCAAATGTTATGATGCGGGTGATGGTTGGGGTACACCGAATATGGATTGCCCGGCTTCTGGTGATTTCTTCGGACAGGATGCCCAATACACCATCAATGCGCCCCATTATAAAGACAATGGTGATGGCACTGTATCTGATCTGGTCAGCGGTTTGATGTGGCAAAAGAGATTTTATCGAAATACCCATTGGAACACTGCAGAAGACATCGCGCGAAACGCAACGGAAGGGGGGCATAAGGACTGGCGCGTGCCTACGATCAAGGAGCTTTATTCCCTGATTAATCATGGTGGAGCGACAGGAAGGATGGATCCCAACTCCAGAGAGAAGCCATCAGATGCCGTTCCCTATCTCAATACCGAATATTTTGATTTTGAATATCCGCCAGAGGCACCATCCGGGACTTATTCCAGTCATATTCGCTATATCGATTCCCAATATATCACCTCGACCATTTATGAAGGTTTCACCATGGGGCGGAACAAGACCTTCTTTGGGGTGAATTTTGCCGATGGTCGGATCAAGGGCTATCCGGTTTTTGGTCAGAAAGGCGGTGATGGTTTTTATCTGCGCCTTGTGCGGGGCAATCCTGAATATGGCAAAAATAAATTTGCGACAACCAGCGAAAACGCTGTAATGGACGCGGCAACAGGGTTGACCTGGATGAAGGCGGACACAGGCCATTTTGTGGACAAGCTGCAACAGACAAAATCCAAAGACGGCCGGGTTGACTGGGGGGAGGCTTTGAGTTTTTGTGAAGGGTTGGAGTTGGATGGATTTTCAGACTGGCGCTTGCCCAGCTCGAAAGAGCTTCAGAGCTTGGTTGATTATACCCGCTCACCGCAACGAACCAGTTCGGCAGCACTTGATCCTATCTTTGCGGTGACAGAGTTCAAGGATGTCAGAGGAAAGACGAATTTCCCAGCCTATTGGTCCTCAACATCGCTTTTGGATGGTAAAAATCCCGGAGATGAAGGGATTATTGTTTTCTTTGGTGAAGCGCTTGGGGCTTTCTCGCTGCCTTCTGGTCCAGGTGGCGGCGATATGATGAAACGGCGTCCACCGCCACCACCTGGTGGGCATATGAGAGGGCCTGGCAGTCACCCTCATGAACGCCCCCAAGGCGGAAGTGAGCGTGGCAGCAAAGCTTCTATTATTGATGTTCATGGGGCGGGGGCGCAACGCTCTGACCCTAAGAGCGGTGACATAGGCGATTATCCGGTCTGGGGGCATGGGCCGCAAGGTGATGTCAGACGGGTTTATAATTACGCGCGCTGTGTTCGGGGTTGAAAATGGAAGGGTTCCTTCACAACTGCGTGAGCGATATTTCTTTACAATAACTTACTAATTTAGTAGGAACCCTTGCGAAATCATGATTTTGAGTGTGTTCTGAGCTGAGGGTTTAACTCCATTTGTTAATTGACACAAAATATTTGTAATTGACAAATAAATAACACACATTATTGTGCATATAAATTTTGGGGCACCGGATTCTGGTGTCGCCCTTTACTTGTGTTAACTGACTAAGCAATACGCGCAAATTTAAGAGAGAAAAAATGGCATTTTTCCAGGAAGACGTCTTAGAAGTAAAACATTGGAATGACTCCCTGTTCAGCTTCAAGACAACCCGTTCAGACGCTCTGCGTTTCCACAATGGTCACTTCGTCATGATCGGTTTGGAAGTCGAAGGCAAGCCTTTGATGCGCGCTTACAGTATTGCCAGTGCCAACTATGAAGAACACCTTGAATTCTTCAGCATCAAAGTGCCGGACGGGCCACTGACGTCTCGTCTGCAGCACCTGAAGCAAGGTGACAAGCTGCTGGTCAGCAAAAAGCCTGTGGGCACATTGGTTCTTGATGACCTGACCCCTGCGAAAAACCTGTTCCTTCTGGCGACAGGGACGGGTCTTGCACCATTCCTCAGCATCATTCGTGATTTTGAAACTTATGAGCGTTTCGACAAGGTTATCCTGTGCCACGGTGTGCGTTATGTGAACGAGCTGGCCTATCAGGATTACATCATGAACGAACTGCCGAATCACGAATATCTCGGCGAGATGATTTCCGAGAAACTGGTTTATTACCCAACGGTAACGCGTGAGCCTTATCGTAACCAGGGCCGGATCACGCATTTGATTGAAAACGGTAAACTGGCGGAAGACCTGGGCATGCCGCAGCTGAACCCGGAAACAGACCGCGCCATGATTTGTGGCTCACAGGTGATGAACGAAGATACCTGTAAAATCCTCGACAGCCTTGGCTTCCAGGCTTCTGAAAGCACAGGTCATGCAGCGGATTATGTGATCGAACGCGCGTTCGTTGAACGCTAAGTCACAATAGAAAACGCGAAGCGGCCCTGAATAATCCCCCCCATGATCAACTGTTCATGGTCGCTTTTTAAGAACACCCCGTCCAGATAGCGCTTGGCGGGGTGTTTTTCTTTTTGCCTTTTGGACAGAAAAGCGTATAAGGGAAATCAAACTTTACAGCTACTGGAATGTCTTTAGATGGCTTCTAAACTGAAACAACTGATGAAAGCAGGGCGCGCTGATATCTCAGCGATGTTGCTCATTGCATTTCTGTTTCAGATTTTAACGCCGATTGTCGTTCTGGCAGGTGAGAAATCCCTTGATGGCAGCTTTGAAAACGCGCTGCGTACCAGCATTTGCCGCGTTGATGTTGCTGCAGCTGATGAACAAAGCCCCGCACAACCTGCTCATACCGACGGGTTTGTCTGTGACTGGTGTGTGCTTTGTTCCGCTGATATCAAAACAGATAGTGCACTTCTTCCCGAAGTTGTTACAAGCCACCCTTTAAGCGGACTCCCCCAGTCCATAGAAGGAGTGGATAACGGACAGTTTGCCCTTGATATACAGGCCCGTCCGTCTGCACCACGCGCCCCGCCATACGTATAAGGTTTCCCCCTCAAGGGTGAGAGGACCTTATATAATTGCCACCTCTTTAAGGCACTTTCATCGTTGGGAAAAGTGCGAGAAAAGAGAAGTGCTTTTCTGTGTGCACTCCTTTTTTCTCGCGCTAAATCTTCGGGAGCAATCCCAAGAAAAAAAGCACACCGTCCTTGGACCGTGTGCTTTTTCTGTTTGTGAAAGACAGCCTCTTAGAAACGGTAGTTCAGGCCCGCAGATAGGACATCCACGTCCATGTTACCGACGATGTATCTTTCGTATTCCGCGCGGGCGTTTAGGCCGCCGAGGATCGTCAGTTCAGCACCGGCACCAAAAAGGGCGTCAAAGCCAGAGCTTTCAGCATCCGCACTGCTGGTGGCCGAGCTGTATTTCGCATCTGCGCTCCAGCGATGCAGTCCGCCTTTGATGAAGGGACGAACAGCACCGATCTTTGTGCCTAATAGGCCGGAGACCCCAAAACTTTGTGCGCCAATGGCAATGTCAGCACTTTGATTAAAGGCATAGTTGGTCCCATCCAGCGAGAAGGTTGAGCCATTATTCCCGGAAAGGGTTGCTTCGCCCAAATTGGCGTAATGGAGTTCTGTGCCCAAGTATTGGTTAAGCTGAAGACCGCCATAAAGTTTGAAAGCGCTATCATCTTCATCCAGCGTGGATGTGCCTTCTGAGATGCCGGTATTTAAGGTACTTTGGCCAAATGACGCACCAAGATAGAATAATTCAGCACCGGGTTTGGTTTTATAACCATCTGCGAGGCTGACTGACGAGGCGGTGACAAAGACCGTCGCCAGCAGGAGTAATTTTTTCATTACCGATCCTTAAGTTTTTATAAGCACATTTATACTGATGGTTACATCTATAAGGAGTAATCATCAAATAAACGTTAACGTGATCGTGTCTGCACGTATCTGGTGTTTTTTGATTTCTTGCGCTTTTTCAAAAAGTCGGTCATTGTCTGGCCCACTATGCAAATTGATACGTCGCAACGAGCCCGCATTTCTGCCGTGCTCGGTCCCACAAATACCGGAAAAACCTATCTCGCGCTGGAACGGATGATGGCGCATGCAACGGGTATGATCGGCTTTCCGTTACGTCTTCTTGCACGTGAAAACTATGATCGGGTCTGTGAGATCAAGGGACCGGAACAGGTCGCCCTGATCACAGGCGAAGAAAAGATTGTGCCGCCGCATGCACGTTATTTCCTCTGTACCGTGGAATCGATGCCGCTGGAACGGGACGTGGAATTTATCGCTATTGATGAAATCCAGCTTTGCAGTGACCCAGATCGCGGTCATATTTTTACCGATCGATTGCTCAATGCGCGCGGGCGATCTGAAACCATGTTTATGGGATCGCGCACCATCGCGCCGTTGATCCGCCAGTTGGTGGATGAGGTGGAATTTGAAGAACGCCCGCGGTTTTCAAATCTGACCTATACGGGCTCCAAGAAAATCACCCGTTTGCCCAACAGGTCTGCCATCGTTGCTTTTTCCGCATCCGAAGTTTATGCCATTGCCGAACTGATCCGCCGTCAAAAGGGCGGGGCGGCTGTGGTACTGGGCGCACTGAGCCCACGCACGCGCAATTCCCAGGTGGAACTTTATCAGGCGGGTGAGGTGGATTATATTGTGGCCACAGACGCCATCGGTATGGGGCTGAATATGGATGTGGACCATGTCGCCTTTGCCGCCCTTTCCAAATTTGATGGCCGTCAGATGCGTGGGTTGACTTTGCCGGAAACTGCACAGATTGCGGGCCGGGCCGGGCGCTATATGCGTGATGGGACCTTTGGGGTAACAGGCGATTGCCCCGAAATGGACCCGGAGATTATTGAGCGTCTGGAAGCCCATGAATTTGATGTGGTGGAACAGATTTACTGGCGTAATTCCCGCATCCGTTTTACCTCTGTCGAAACGTTGCAGATGGACCTGCGCGCGGCGCCCAAGTCCAAAAACCTGATCCGCCCGCGCATCCCCGAAGATGAGATCACGCTGGATTTTCTGGTCAAGAACCCGGACGTTCTGGCCTATGCGAGCCACCCCAAGCGGGTGAAGCTGTTGTGGGATGTGTGCCAGATCCCGGATTTTGCCAAGACCATGTCGGACAGCCATCCACGCTTGCTTGGTCAGATTTATATGCATCTTTGCACCCATAAAAACATCCTGCCGACCGATTGGGTGGCAGGCCATGTGCAGCGCCTGGATCGCACGGACGGGGATATTGATACGCTTACACAACGCCTGTCGAACATTCGCACCTGGACCTATATTTCGCAGCGCGGCCAATGGCTGCATGACCCGGCCCACTGGCAGGGCATTACGCGGGAGATTGAAGACAAGCTTTCCGATGCGCTTCATGAACAGCTGACCAAACGGTTTGTGGATCGCCGGACATCGACCCTGATGAAAAAGCTGAAGGACCGCGAAGATCTGCTGGCCGCCGTGACCAAGTTAGGGGATGTGCTGGTGGAAGGCCATTTTGTCGGACGGTTGGAAGGTTTTCATTTTGCAGCTGATGAAACTGATAATCCCCATGCCAAGCGCGCGGTGAATTCCGCTGCGCTTAAAGCGCTGCGCCAGGAAATGGATCGCCGCGTTGCCTTGTTTGAAGAAGAAAAACAAGATGCTTTTTCACTGCGTGATGATGGCTTTATCCTATGGCGTGGTCATGCTTGTGCGCGTTTGTTCAAAGGCAGCGATATTCTCCATCCCCGCCTTGAAACGCTGACCTTTGATCTGATTGATGAGCCTTTACGCATACGGGTGAAGGCGAAGCTGCGGGACTGGCTGGATCAGACCATTCAGGGAACGCTTGCCCCGCTCTTTAAGCTGGAAAAGGCGAATGTGGGGGGCGCGGCACGTGGGATTGCCTTTCAGGTCCGTGAAAATCTCGGGTCTCTGGCGCGTAAAGAGGTCGCCGGATTGATTGAGGATTTACCGCTCAAAGACCGCAAAGCCCTGCGCAAGGCCGGATTGATCTTCGGACGTCACAGTCTTTATTGCCCGAAATTGCTGAAAGCTGCTGCCGTGCGCTTGCGCGCTGATCTATGGACCCTATATTACCAGCCGGAAATCATTCCCGCCTATCCGGGCGAAGGCATGATGTCTTTTGCGTATGAAAAAGGTATGCCGCATGGTTTCTATGAAGCCATCGGGTATCGCCGTTTTGATAACCTCTGTCTGCGCCACGACATGATTGAACGGGTGGCCGAACTGGCGTGGGAACGCACGAAAAAATCCAAAGTCGTTATTGATGGGGATTTTGTTTCGCTCGCCGGATGTTCCCATGCTGCCATGGCTGAAATTCTGAAACGGCTTGGCTATTTTGTTGAAAAACAAGGCGATGACCTTAAAGTCGGGCGCAAGAAGTCCCATATGAAAAAGAAGGCTGTGTCGAAAAAGAAGAAACCAAGGGTACGCGTTTCTCCCGACTCGCCTTTTGCTGAACTGAAGAACTGGAATAAATGAGCGAGACACTGAGAATTGATAAATGGCTGTGGCACGCGCGCTTTTTCAAAAGCCGCACACTGGCAGCCAAATTTGTCCAATCCGGCAAGGTCCGGGTGAATGGATCACATATTTCTAAAGCCCACGTGGTCCTGAAACCCGAAGACGTGCTGACTTTTCCTTCCGGCCCCTACATCCGTCTGATCCGCGTGGTTAAAATGGGGGAACGTCGTGGGCCCGCACCAGAAGCACGGACCCTTTACGAAGACCTCGATCCGCCTCAACCCAAGCCGAAAAAGCCCAAAGACCCGGTCGT
This sequence comes from Terasakiella sediminum, assembly GCF_033100395.1. Lineage (NCBI taxonomy): Bacteria > Pseudomonadati > Pseudomonadota > Alphaproteobacteria > Rhodospirillales > Terasakiellaceae > Terasakiella > Terasakiella sediminum. The sequence goes on from NZ_JAWLVJ010000011.1 coordinate 28,429, forward strand.
TGCTGAACGCGACCCCGGATCAGGCCGTCCAACCAAGCGGGAACGGCGCAAGATGGATCAATGGTTGGAAGAGGTGGAATAGGTTATTTCTTCTCGTCGTCCTGAGATTTTTCTTCATCCTGGCGGGCGCGTTTTTTGCGCATGTAGAGGGCACCAACGATAATCAGGACCCAGACGCTGATGCCGAACATGCCGAGGCGGGCATCCGGGTCTTTTTCGATGACGAACATGGAAAAAGCGATGCCAAGCAGGAAAATTATGATGGCGAAGACCGCCATATCTGCTTTGAATTCGGGTCGTTTATTCATGGTCCTAGGATATACCGTTAAACCTTCCTGAAAACCAAGGAAAAATTGTTGGCGGGCATATCAACAATTTGTGACAGTTTCAGCCCGTTCTTATCGGCCTCGGCTTCCACCTCTTCCATATGGCGCACGCCGAAACGTTCATCTTTGGATTTGAGCCAGCCTTCAAAGGATTCGTTGGACGGTGCGGTATGTTTGCCAAAGCGACGATAGGGGCCATAAAGGTAGAGACAGCCCCCTTCTTTCAGAAAAGTGCCTGCTTTCTCTATCAAGCCAATTGTGGCTTCCCACGGGCTGATATGGACCATATTGATGCAGAGAATGGCATCAAGCTGTGGCAGGTCCCAGTTATCTTGCGTCGTATCCAGCATTTGCGGGGGCTGGATGTTGGTGAGGCCTTGATGGGCCGTCCATGCAGTGATGCTGTTGAGGCAGTCTTTTTCAAGGTCGCTGGGATGAAAGGTGACATCGGGAAAGGCGCTGGCAAAATGGACAACATGTTCGCCGCTGCCGCTTGCTATCTCCAGACACTGGCCCTTTGTTGGAAAAAAATCTTTCAGCACATCTAAAATAACATCGCGATTTCGTTCAGTTGCCGGATAAAAAAGCCGTTGATCCATTGTTTAAAATCCTTCTTTTTCAATAAGATAGTTATGTGCCGTCAAAATCGCAATCTTTAGATTACCTCTAAGGTGCAATAGCAGGTGAAAAAAAAGATTACCCACAATATTCATATGGTTGCTGTCCCTTTGAGATCGTGCTATCTGAAACTCAACGCATGGAAATTTTAAAGAAATCCATGTGGTGGAAATTTTTAAAACGATTCGCCTTTTTGTGCTAACCGATTCGGTTGTTTCAACAATCAGGCAATCAAAAAACGGAGATTCTGATGACCTACGTTGTCGTGGAAAACTGTATTAAATGTAAATACACTGACTGTGTCGAGGTCTGCCCGGTCGATTGTTTCTATGAAGGTGAAAACTTTCTGGTCATCCACCCGGACGAATGTATCGACTGTGGTGTATGTGAGCCGGAATGTCCTGCAGAAGCGATCCTGCCTGATACCGAAGACGGTATTGACAAGTGGCTGGAAATTAACCAGAAATTTGCTGAAATCTGGCCGAACATCACGTCGCAGAAGTCTCCGATGGACGGTGCGGACGATCAAAACGGTAAAGCTGGTAAGGAAGCCGAGCTCAGCGAAAAGCCTGGCGAAGGCGATTAATTTTTTTGCTGCATTGCGGCAATGAATTCAGACAGATAGACCTGCTTCTTACCCCAAAGAAGCGGGTGTCTGTCATGTTTTTGTAACTTAGGCCTGTTTTTTCGCCCAATCTTGTGCTATATACTTGACGCAACAGCCGGTTCCATGCAGGGCCGGTTTTTGACCGTCCAGGGTTTTACAGACCTGTCAAACCTCGATATTCTCTGGTGCGGCCAACTAAACAACACATAGACGTTTAAAGTCATTCTTCGGACCTTCTGCTGCGATTGCAGAGGGGTTTTTTGTCGCCGATTTTTTGACTTTGAATGCTATTAATGATGAGTGAGAGAAAAAATATGGCTCAAACCTTACCGTTCGATTCAGGCGATTTCGTTGTTTATCCTACTCACGGCGTTGGCCGCGTTGTTGGCGTGGAAACACAGGAAATCGGTGGTCACGAGTTGCAATTGTTTGTGATTACATTCGAACATGAACGCATGACACTGCGCGTTCCCGTTGGTAAAATCAAAGCGGCTGGCCTGCGTAAGCTTAGCACTGGTAAAGTCATGGAAAGCGCCATGACCACCCTTAAAGGGAAAGCTAAGGTAAAACGCACCATGTGGAGCCGCCGCGCTCAGGAATACGAAGCAAAGATCAATTCCGGTGACCCGGTTCAGATTGCAGAAGTTGTGCGCGATCTGTACCGCAACGTTGGTCAGCCTGATCAATCTTTCTCAGAACGCCAAATCTATGAAGCTGCCCTTGAACGTCTGGCTCATGAAGTAGCTGCGGTCGAAAATATCGACAAAGATGCTGCGACTGAGAAGCTGGAAGATGTGCTTCAGAAAGAAAAAGCTGCGTAAGCTTTTCTTGCATAACGTCTTTTTAAAAGGCAGGATGGATTTAGCGATCCTTCTGCCTTTTATTTTGTGACCGCCTATAAGGAAGTGTGCAAGTATGTCGAAAGACACAAAATTTGCTGAAATTGTTGGAAAACGACGCATCTGGGCTGTCGCCAGCGTGCATGGAGAGCTTGAAAAGCTGAAAGACCTGCACGGGCAATTGGCGAATCACTTTCTTCCCGGTGATGCCCTGATCTATATGGGCAATGTCATGGGGCGCGGCCCTAATGTGGGTGGCTGCCTGAATGAAATCCTGAATTTCCGCCGCCTCGTCATTCTGCAGGAAGGTGCAGAGGTCGAAGATGTGGTTTTCCTGCGCGGCTGTCAGGAAGAGATGCTTTACAAGCTGCGTCACATCCCGTTTGCAAAAGAACCGGAAGAGGTTCTGGCCTGGATGCAGGGACAAGGCGTGGAAAGCACCCTGCGTGCTTATGGAACGTCCTGTGAAGAAGGTATTCGCGCCGCACACGAAGGCATGAGCGCGGTTTCAAACTGGATGAATACCCTGAAAGCGGAAATGCACAAGTTCGATGGTCACGAACAATATATGGACGCCCTGAAACGTGCCGCTTACACAGATGATAAAAAGCTTCTGTTCGTGAATGCAAATGTGGTGCCCGATATGCCGCTTGATGCACAAAGCGATGCGTTCTGGTGGGGCACACAGGAATTCCGCGAGCTCGACCACCCCTACAGCGGGTTTGAACGCACTATCCGTGGCTATGATCACCGCCAGGAAGGCTATCACATGGCCAAACACCAGCTTTGTATCGATGCCGGCTGCGGCTTTGGTGGCAATCTGGTGGCTGTTTGCTTTGAAAACAGCGGTGCGTTGATTGAACGCATCGAGGTTTGATTGCAGTTAGCAGTCAGTTTCTATTCTGATTTTTCTAATGTATATAGAGTAAATAGAATTTTGATGGTATTAGTTATTATCTTTTGATTGCATTTCACTATTTAGAGTAACTGTATGCCATATCCGATTGACCAAAAATTAGTAGTGGCTGTTTCTTCGACGGCATTATTCGACCTCCAGGAAGCTGATATAGTTTATAGAACTGCAGGTTTGGATGCTTTTTTGGAGTATCAAGAGCAGAATCGGTCAAATCCACCTGCGGCAGGTGCTGCTTTCCCATTTATTCAAAGACTGCTTGGGCTGAATGAAATTTATTCTGAAGAACAGCCTGTGGAAGTGGTAATTTTGTCCAGAAATCATCCTAAAGCAAGTTTGCGGGTCATGGATGCAGTCGAACATTATGGGCTTAATATCACACGTGCATCATTCACGGCAGGAGATCCGCCGTATCCTTACATGCAAGCTACTAAAGCAGTTCTCTATCTGAGTACAGATAGAGAAGAAGTGCGTGAAGCTGTAGAGAATGGCTATCCAGCGGGACATGTATTACCACATTCAGCTATTCCCGATGATGATGACAAGCAATTAAGGATTGCTTTTGATTTTGATGGTGTGATTGTGGATGATGAGGCTGAAAAAGTATACGCAGATGGAGATTTGCCTCTGTTTCACCATCATGAAAAATTGAAGAGAGAGCAGCCTCTTAATTCTGGCCCAATGTTCCCGCTGCTGAAGAAAATTTCGGACCTTCAAAAACTTGAGGCCACTAAGCCTTACGGTACAAATAATCCTGAAAAACATGTCCGGGTTGCCATTTTGACGGCGAGGAATGCACCTGCCCATGAGCGGCTAATTACGACGTTGGAGAATTATGATATTCAAACGGACGAGCTTTTTCTAACGGGTGGAATTGAAAAGAAGAACTATCTTGATATTCTGAAACCTCAGATATTTTTTGATGATCAACTTGGTCACCTGGAGCCAGCTTCAAAGGATACTCCTTGTGTGCACGTTCCTTTTGGTGTTCGAAACGTTTGAGCCTTCCGCCATGGCTTGTCACGGATTAAATCCGGGATGACAGGGGGGAGATGGTACTCATCTCTCGTCAGCCCGCACTTATTGCGGGCTAAGGGGTGGAAGTCACGTTCCTGCATCTACTCTGATGGCGCAACGGGTGCGCCATGACGGTCTTGGTGTGTTTCAGCCATTGATCTGGGTCCCCGCTTTCGCGGGGATGACAATGAGGTTTTAATGCACACTCAGGGCATGCATGTCGTACTGCACAGCTGTTGCAAAAGCGATGTCGCGGGTATCCAGATGCCCGAGGTGTTCGCCAGCCCCGCTGTAGATTGAATATCCGGGTAAACCTTCGACGGTTTCTTCGATGACATACGCGAGGCGTTCGTGTTCAAATGCTTTGATGGCTTCATCGCGATCATAAGAGATCAGCGCATGTTCTTCGCTGTTGATATAGTTGGTCATAATGGCCTCCATTCTTATCAGCCCTTTTGTCCTATGTGACATTCTGTCAGGACAAATTTCCACTTCACATGAGTCATTATACCCAAAAATTGAACAGTTTGGGAAAATATTCGCTCACAAATCAGTGATAGGACTTTTTTAAAGTGCTTATTCGGCTTTAAGATCGATGGTTTTGGTGTTCGCGGGAACCTGCGGGGCTTCCACATCCTCAATAGGGATGGTGCGCACCTGTGTTTCCGGAATCGGCAGTTCCAGGTCCACATGCAGCAGGCCTTTTTCAAGACGGGCAGCTTTGACTTCCACACCTTCAGCCAGCACAAAACTGCGCTGGAACTGACGTGCGGCAATGCCACGGTGGATGAAGATACGGTCGCTGTCATCCTGTGTGCTGCGACCACGGACCATCAGCTGGTTATCTTCGATGGTAACGGCCAGGTCTTCCATTGAAAATCCGGCGACAGCCAATGAAATACGCAGGCTGTTGGAAGCCGTCTGTTCGATATTATAGGGCGGATAGCCTTCCGCACTGGATTTCGATACCCGGTCAAGCACCTGTTCAAAGTGGTCAAAACCAAGCAGGAGGGGACTGTTAAAGACAGACAGTCGAGGCATGATGTGCTCTCCTTATCAAAAGCGAGATATAAAGTCTTCGCAGCCCTTCATAGGCACTGCGACTGTCCTAATGTCGTCAGTTCTGGTTGAAGAGTCAAGCCTGTGCAGTTGCGAATTCTTTGCCAGCGGCTTCCAATTCGGGAGAAACCCGTTCCATATGGTCATATTTGGCGAATTGCGCACAGATCATACGCACCCGTTCCAGCGGTTCGGGCGGGTTGGTCAGGTCAAACAGGGGCGGGCATAATGGGTCAAAGGCCCGGTTCTGGAATTCCAAAGACAGAGACATGCGTGGATCAGCAGCATAGCGGGAACTGCGCCCTGACCAGTGCCATAAATCCTGTCGCCAACCCAATAAGGATCCGGCTTTGGCAGGAAGGCAGCGCACATCCTGCAACAGGATATCTGTGGGTTCCACAATCGGCGGATCATATTCTTTCTGACGAGACAGCGGCAGGATATTCATACAGCCGTTTTCAGGGGTGGCGTCCGTTAAGGGGATCCAGAGAGACAGGCTTACAAGGAAGTCATCAAAGAAGGCACATTCCCCCGGGTAATCCACATGGGGCGGCCAGCCGGATGTGGCGCCACCTTCGTCTTTATCGATATGCCAGGCCCAGAAATGGGGCAGCAGGCCGAAATCATCGCCCAGGAAGTGCGATAGAAAGCCATTCAGTTGATGAAACAGATTCCAGACATCGTCATAAACATAGATAAAAGCTGCAGGCCAGCCTTCTGCCACCAGGTTTTCAATGCCTGTGCGAAGGGCCTTGATGTCTTTTTCTGGCAGCAACGGGGATTGATGGAGGTAGCCATCGTGATGCAGCGTGTCAGAAATTGCGTCAAACCGTTCGCTTAAATCCAAAGGCGGGCTGAACGTTGGCACCTCTGAAATGGAAAGATGCGGGTTCAGGGTGCGCCAATAGGACACATCCTGCAATTTGTCTGTTAGATCAGTCATCAATTCGGCTTACATCGGGCGTTTTTCTGGGTCGTATTCGACCGGAGCCAGTTTCAGTTTACGCAGTTCCTGCTGAACCTTGGGTTCGCATTTTTTGATCCAGGTAATGGCTGTTTCCTGCATCTTCAGGCGCTCTTCGATGGCTTTCACTTCTTTATCGTAGCGATCCATATTGTCTTTGACATGGTCGCGCTTGGCTTTGCCCGTGAGGCCCAGATCACGCGCTGCTTTATCTGCACGCTGGAAATATTCCCCTTTCTGGGCAAGACTGTCCTGCAGGACGGATTTGCTGAGTTCGAGGTTTTTCGTGCCGGCAGCTTTCAGGCTGCCGATATCATATTCCTGTTCGCGCCAGAATTTTTTGGGGGAGATCATGGCATAGAGCTTGTCGTAAGGATCATGGGGTTTGCAATCAATATCGATATTGGCATTCCAGCCTGCCGGTGCAGGTTCCCCACATGCAGTCAGTGCCAGTATAAACCCAAAGGAAAGCAGTCCGCGTTTGATCATGATTACCCTATGTGTAAAAGCAAGAATATCAACAGTGTACTAGATTATGTGTTCGGCAGAAACGACAATCGCCTACAGCAGTTTGGTGATTTTCTCATGGATGATTTCAGCAACTTCTTTGCGTGATTTGCCTTCGATATCAATCACCATGTCTGCGGCCTTCTCGTAGAATGGCAGGCGTGAGCGCATGACGTCTTCGGCTGATTGGGTTTCAGACAGGCTTGGACGTTTGGCATCGCCCTTTACCTTCGCGGCCAGGCGAGGGATGTCGCCTTTTAACCAGATGATGGTACCGTTTTTGCGCAGGAGATCGACTTTACGTTCGGAATAAATCTCTTTGCCATCTTTGCCGACATCGACGATCACGCCGCCGCCACAGTCAATGATGTTGCCGTCAAGGGCAGTGATTTTCTGGATGGTTGCATATTCCATATCGCGGAAAATGCGCCAGTCGCCGTTATTTTCAGCCTGAATTTCCGGGATGGACTTGCCACTATTGTCATATTGGATCAAAAGGTCCGATGATAAAACATCACGTTTCATCAATAAGGACAGACGGCGTGAAACCTTGGACTTACCTGCGCCGCGCATGCCAATCAAAACAATATTCATGATGCCAACCCCCATAAAAATGCACTGCAACAGCCTTAAGGGATATTGCAGTGCAGTACAAGATTTTTATGTGCTGCCCAGAACCTTGACAACAGATGCCCGTGACAACTGACCCTGCAGGTCACCATCTTCATCTACCACAGGCAGGGGGAAGTCATTTTCCAGTGTATCGGGGATAACGGTTTCCAGCACGCTGTCTGGTGAGATGGCTTCCACATCTTCAAAGACTTCTTCGCAGACCTGAACGTCAGCATTTTCTTTGCTGACTTCTTCTTCCAGTGTTTCCTGAAGGATCACACCCTGATAGCCATTATCATTGACGTAATAGCCGTAATCGCCTTTGGATTTGCGCATTTCTTTCAGCGCTTCGCCAATGGTTTCGGCTGAAATGCGACAGATGGGTGGCTTCATGACGGTATCCACTGTAAGCGCACGGGCCCGGTTGACGTCTTTGACAAAGGCTTCCACATAGTCGGTGGCGGGTTCCAGCAAGATTTCCGCAGGGGGGCCTTGTTGCACCAGTTCGCCATCTTTCAAAATCGCGATACGATCCCCGATGCGCAGAGCCTCATCCAGGTCGTGGGTGATGAAGATAATGGTCTTGTGCAGTTTTTCCTGCAGTTCAATCAGTTGATCCTGCATTTCAGATCGGATGAGTGGATCAAGGGCGGAAAATGCCTCATCCATCAGCAGGATTTCAGCATCTGTGCAAAGGGCGCGGGCAAGGCCGACGCGTTGTTGTTGACCACCGGAAAGTTGACTTGGATATTGTTCTTCATATCCAGCCAATCCCACAGTCTCCAGCCATTCCTTTGCTTTGGAAAGACGGGTGTCTTTATCGACATTTTGTACAGTCAACCCGTAAGCGACATTTTCAATCACCGTGCGATGGGGCAAAAGGCCAAAGCGCTGGAAGACCATGGACATCTTGTGGCGGCGGAAATGTTCCAGGTCTTTCTGGTTCAGATCCATCACATTGGTGCCTTCCACATTGATGACGCCTTCGGTCGGGTCGATCAGGCGGTTGAAGTGCCGGATCAAGGTGGATTTCCCAGACCCGGACAGGCCCATGACCACGAAAATCTCACCGCGCTCAATCGACATATTGATGTCTTTCAAGCCGAGCGTGTGGCCAGTTTCGGCCAGTAGGTCATCTTTTGATTTGCCGTCATGGACCATGGACATAACTTGGGAAGGCGTGCTGCCAAAAACTTTATAAAGGCCGGAGATTTCAATGATGGGATCAGGCATGGCCGCTCTCCAGATGTTTTTGTGTACGTTTGGCGTAAGCTTGAGAGACCCGATCAAAGATGATGGCAAGCACCACGATGGCGAGACCGTTTAGCAGACCCATGGTGAAATACTGATTGGTGATGGATTTCAAAACGGGTTGTCCCAGTCCTTTCACCCCGATCATGGAGGCAATCACCACCATGGCAAGGGCCATCATGATGGTCTGGTTGATGCCTGCCATGATTGTTGGCATGGCAAGGGGCAATTGCACCTGATAAAGCCGCTGAAATGGTGTTGCCCCATAGGCGGTCGCTGCTTCCAAAACATCTTTGTCCACCAGGCGGATACCCAGATTGGTCAGGCGGATGACAGGGGGGATGGCATAAATGATTACGGCGATGACACCCGGCACTTTACCAATGCCCAGCAACATCACCACCGGGATCAGATAGACAAAGGCGGGCATGGTCTGCATGACGTCCAGTATGGGCGTGACAATGGCCTGAACCCGATCAGACCTTGCCATGGCAATGCCGATGGGGATGCCGATGACAATGGAGAGTAAGGTGCAGACGAGAATAATGCTCATGGTTCGCATGGTGTTATCCCACATGCCGAAATAACCGATCAGCATAAAGGCGATGACGGTTGCACCCGACATTTTCCAGGATCGTGTGGCGGCAAAAACCAGTCCGGTTACCACCAGAAGAACCGCCCACCAGGGGCTGTTGAGCAACAGTTTTTCAAACCAGATGAGGAAATAAAGCAAAGGATCAAACAGGCTTTCGATCATGTCGCCATATTCGCGTGAAAAGTCTCGATAGAGGCCATCCAGAGACTTGCGGATGCCGACAAGTTCTTTTCGTTCCATCGCGGGGAATTCGGTTAACCAGGATTTCTCAGCCATTTTGCCCTCGGTTTTATTATTCTTGAATATGTTTATGCCCTCTTAACCAGTGGTAAGAGGGCATAAACTATAGATGGGGATGCTTAAAGCTCAGCCAAGGCTTTCTTGATCTTGGCGGCCACATCGGCGGGCACCCACTGGCTCCAGGTGGCTTCGTGAGTTTTCAGGAAATGTTCAGAAATGATATCGCCGTCAGCCTGTTGATCTTCCATCCAGGCGAGCAGTTCGTTCATCTGCGCATTTTTATAGCCACGTTTGGACAGATACGCATAAGCGGCAGGTGCACGGTTGGCGAAATCTTCTGTCGTCATGGTTTTAACCGGCGATGGCGGATACATGGATGGTTTTGGATCGTCACAGACTTCCTGCGTCAGGCAGTTGGAGAAATGTTCCTGATCCACGCCGCTTTCAAAATCGACTTTGACCATTTTATATTTCCCAAGCACAGCTGTCGGTGCCCAGTAATAGCCAAACCAGGCTTCCTGACGCTCATAAGCTTTGGCGATGGACCCGGCAAGGGCGGGGCCTGAACCCGGGTCAACCAGATCAAATCCGGCTTCTTCCAGTTTCAGGGCTTTATAAAGATTGTCGTTGGTGACCTGACAGCCCCAGCCTGCCGGGCAGGTCATAAAACCAGACGCATCCGGGTCTTCCGGATGTTTAAAGATTTTAACCTTGGCTTTGATGCCGGAAAGGGTGGCAAGGCTCGGGTCTGCCTTGACCAGATAGTCCGGCACCCAGAAACCTTCTTCCCCGCCATCGATCAAAGCGTCACCTGCAATGCGCAGGCGCTTGTCTTCAATCCCTTTGGCAAGCGCCGCCTTGAAGTTATTGGTCCAGAATTCTGGCGCAACGTCGGGTTCACCCTTTTCGACCATGGATGTGCCTGTGGGCATGGTGTCGCCGGTGATCAGTTCGGCTTCACAGCCATAACCGTGCTGGAGGATGAATTTATCCACATTGGCGATTAATGTTGCTGATGGCCAGTTCATATCCGCGATGGTCACTTTGCCACAGTCTGAGGCATGCGCAGGCATCGCCAGCCCCATCAGGGCGGCGGCGGTTATACCGATAATCGTTTTCATGTTTGTCTCCCTTGGCGTGCCCAGAATTGGTCTAATCTTTAAAAAAAATAGGCACAAAAAAAGGACTTAACATATGTAAGTCCGTTGCGACTAAGCCTATAAAGTGAAATCCGGGCTGTCAAGGGTAGCCCAGAAAAAATCTGGAACGGGCGAATTTTATCCATCACAGTCAGGACTGACCATGATGGATAAAGGCTTCAGCTGAAGGAGATGTTTTTGTTAATGTGCGTTGTTTAAATATAACCTGCTTCGATCAATTCATTTTCAAGGATGATGATTGCCTGGTCGTATAAGTCGATTTGTTTTGTATCTAGGTAGGTAAAGGACAGTCGGGTTTCTATTTCTGTTAACACTTGGAATGTGTCGAGACAGATTGTTCCTTCAAGATGATTTTTCAGAATAATCGCTTTAATGTCAGCGGGCATGCAACAACGTGGACTGTATAAATTGTCCATGTTTAATGTTGCGCTCAAACGCTCGAGAAAAGACGTGATACACATCCACCAGAAGGCGTCTTCTCCGTTCTTGAAGGTGCCTGTTTTTGTTTTGACAGGGACAGTTTGAATATCGTTGGCCAGGCTGATTTTCAATTCTTCACACGTCATTGGCTTTTTGCCTCACAGAGCAGAGAATAACCGATGATACAGATTGAAATCGTGACCCAATTGAGGGGAGTGAGTGGTTCAAAATTTTGATCAGTTATGAAATAGGTCATAACCATGGGAAGGGTTGGGGAGACTATAAAATCCTTTAGGCGAGAGGCTTGATGCACAAATGTTTCCAACATGTTTTTCTCCTTCAAAATTAACTTGAAGAGAGGATATGTTGAGTAGTCGAAGGCAATATGCGCTGAATGTGAAATCCGTGTGAAATCGTTTAGGGTCAGGACCCTAGATTAAACGGGGAAGTTTAAAGTTACCCGGCAGCCTGTCTGGATTGTCTCGATACTTATGGAACCATGATGTAGCGACATAACTTCTTTGACAAAGCTTAATCCGAGACCTGTGCTTTTTTTGCCTGTATCAGGGCGTGGTAAGGAATAAAAACGTTCAAAGACACGATCTTTTGCGTAGTCGGGAATACCCGTTCCTTCGTCCGTAATGGTTAAAGAAAGGCTGTGTTCGTTGCAGTTACCAGAAATTGTGATGTGACTATTATCGGGTGAAAAATCCAGGGCGTTATCCAGAATATTGTGAATGGCCTGACCCAGTAAAAAAGGGTCTCCCTGAATGCGAAAATCTTTTGGCAAGTTTATGGCCCATTGAATGTTTTTGTCAGCACAGGGCAGGTCGAAATATTGCAGTTGATCGGCAAGGACAAGCGGTAAGTCGATTGTTTCTCGTTGTTCCAGTTGTTGTTGCTTTTCAAGTCTTGCCAGATCAAGAAGCTTGTCAACAATGTCTTGAATGCGCTGCGTTTCATTTTGAATGTTAGAGATGAAACGGACTTGGTCCTCTTTGGGCAGGTCTTCTTTGAGTAATTCTGCAGCGCCTTTAACTCCTGTCAGAGGGCTTTTAAGTTCATGCGTCAGAGCATGGACATAATTTTCAACATATTCCTTGCCTTCAAGAGCCTGTTTCATATCTTCAATGGCGCTTCCCAACTGAGCCAATTCTTTTTCTTTGATAGGGGGTAAAGTGACTTTTTCACCCTGTTCTACAAGATTGACGTACTCAAGAAGTGTTCGTGTCGAGCGGGTCAGATAGTGTGATAACCACCAGCCTAGGGCAAGTGTAAACAGAAATAATACGGTGGCCGCCTGAGTAATATTTTGTTGGCTCAACTGTATGAAGGGGAGAACACTGATACTGGGTTTATAAACACTGAGTACACCAATGATCTGACCGTTGTTTATAATCGGTGCAGCGACATACATAACGGATGATTTTTCATCATCATAGAGTGCGTGAGTGGTTCTGGCCCCATATTTTCCCTGCAGTGTTCGACGTACATCAATCCAACGGAAATAGTCTTGTCCAACAGCATCGGGATTGCCGGAATCATATAGTACGATGCCCTGATGATCCGTAATGTAGATGTTAAAAGATGTATCTTCTTTAAGAAGTCCCCATATCTCCGCATTCATTTTACGTGCCAAGAAGTTTTGCATGACTTCTGCAATAGGGCTTTCGGTTACATTGCGCCTTAAAACATCATCTTTGACAATTTCTGCCAATAAATTGGCGACATCAACCATGGTTTCCTCCATGGATTGCCTGACTGCGGGACGGAATTCATCGCTCACGCTTTTTAATAAGAAAAGCCCAGCAATGGCAATGACCAGAAAATAGCCTAGAAATATCCGGTGATTGAGTTTCATTTAGGCCTCAATGCTGTACCCCATCCCACGATGGGTTTTAATGAGGTTGGTTTCATCACTCACGTCTCTCAGTTTGGCACGCAGGGTTTTTATATGTGCATCAACCGTTCGATCCATACTGGCTTCCGGGGCATCCCAGACATGTGCCATGATTTGTTCACGGCTGAAGATTCTCCCTGGCTGAGACAATAGATATTTCAGCAAACGATATTCGTACCTTGTCAATTCCAGGTGGGTGTTTAAGTATGTGATGCGCCCCTTGATCTCATCAACATTAAAAACGCCTGCCGATGTTTGAGGTGTGTTTCCGGTTCTTTTGAGGATTGCCTTTACACGGGCAACAACTTCGCGTGGGCTAAAGGGTTTAACAACATAGTCATCTGCACCAATCTCAAGACCCACAACCCGGTCAATCTCATCATTTCGGGCGGTCAGGAAAATGATGGGCAATTCCGAAAAATTACGGACTTCTTTGCAAACTTCAAAACCGCTTAAATCAGGTAAGCCGACATCAAGAATAATCAGATCCGTCGGGAATTCTCTGGCATGTTGAATGCCCTCTCTTCCCACCGTCTTCCAGTTCACATTGAAACGATCACTTTCCAATGCGTAGGTCAATGTATCTGCAATCGATTTTTCATCTTCAATGAGAAGGACATTCTGTTTCATGTGCGCGAAGTAACTTCTGTTGGGATACGATCTTCCTTAACTATGTACAGCATTCATGACAATTATGTCTCTACTTCTTCAAAAAAGCGGATGTTTTTGCTGTCTTAAGTGCATTTTTGTTTAGGGAGATACCTGGAAGTGAAATTAGCACGTTGAAAACGAGCCCCTACACAATCTCTATTGTGCAGATATCAGGTTTAATTATTTGGGAAAAGCTGGAGCGGGCGAAGGGAATCGAACCCTCGTGTACAGCTTGGGAAGCTGTCGTTCTACCATTGAACTACGCCCGCTCAATTGTGTGAGGCACTTTGTATGGCGTTTGGGCGAAGGTTTCAACTGGTTTCTTTATGCAGGCGGCAAAAACTATTTATTTAGTTGATTTGTATTATAAGTACTTCTACTATGTATTTATAAAAATGCTGGACAGTGCTCCGTCTGCTCCCCATGTGATGAATGATATTTTTTATGATTTCATGCAGGTTGAGGTGATGGTGACGCAGATTGAAGTGGCTGACACGGAAAAACAGCTGTTGAATGATAAAGCCTTTCAGGCTGTCTACGATATTCTCCCCTATCTTATCGCGTATATTGATCGCAATCGGCATTATCTTTATGCCAATGAAGCTTATGCCAGTCATTTTGGTGTGTCAAAAGAAGAGATTGTCGGCAAGCATATCAGCGAAGTATTGGGGCTGGAAAACTATCGCAAGGTCAAACCCGTCAGCGATAAAGGTTTGGCAGGCGAAGGATCGACCTTTAGCTTTCCCTCACGCGATGCCGAGGGAAAGGCACGGTTTTTTGACGCCCAGATCATTCCGGCCACAGCTGGTGGTATTGGTTATGTTGCTGTTCTGGAAGATGTGACACAGCGAAAACTGGATAAACAGAAACTGGAAGACCTGGTTGAAGACAGAACCCACAAGTTGCGATCTAATGAAATGCGCTTACAGGGGATCATTGAGGCTTCATACGATCTGTTTTGGGAAACCGATGAAAACCATCATTTTGTCTATGTGTCAAAACCAGCAGCCTTTGCCCAGAAGCTCAGTCTGCCGGAATTAATCGAAGGCTGTTTTATTCAGCGCCCGGACGGTAACCCGGAGAGTTTCTTCAAGAATGCTTTAAGCCAGCACATTCCTTTTCTGGATATGGAAGCAGTGGTCACTGACGAGAAGGGGGAAACCCAGTATCTCAGCCTCAGCGGAAAGCCCAGTTTTAATAAAGACGGGGAATTCGTCGGCTATCTGGGTGCAGCGCATGACATCACCCAATTTATCAGTCATGAGGAAACGCTCTATCAGGCAAAGAAAAAGGCGGATGCAGCCAATAAAGCCAAGTCGCAGTTTTTGTCGTCGATGAGCCATGAATTGAGAACACCGCTGAATTCCGTTATTGGTTTTTCTCAATTGATGTTATCGGACCCCCGGGATCACTTAAGTGAAAAACATCAGAATTGTGCGCAGAATATCTTAAAGGCAGGGGAACATCTGCTGACCTTGATCAATGATATTCTGGATTTGGCGAAGATTGAATCGGGTAATCTGTCTTTGTCTCTGGAAGAGATTGCGGTGAGTGAGGTCAGTAGCCATTGTCATGACTTACTGGATACGGTTGCTGAACAAAAGAAAATACGGCTTCTTAACAGGGTGGATGGGCAGACCGAACAGATTATTCTGCAGGCTGATTTAACACGCCTGCGCCAGGTGATGCTGAATCTGCTTTCCAATGCAATCAAATATACCCCGATGGGTGGTGAGGTTGCGGTGGACTGTCAGGTCCGCGAAGATGGTTTTCTGCGCTTCAGGGTTTCTGATACGGGGCCGGGATTGAGTGCAGAAAATATTGGTCAGTTGTTTAGACCTTTTCAACGCTTGGGCGCAGAAGGTGGCGCGATTGAAGGGACGGGCATTGGCCTGACGATTGCCAAACAACTGATTGAGTTGATGCAGGGAAAGATCGGTGTGGAAAGTGTGGTGGCCAAAGGTAGCTGTTTCTGGGTCGATGTGCCCATTGCAAAGATGCCTGCGGCTTCGAAAAAAATACCGGATCGCAATGGTGATGTGCGACGGAAACGTATGGGTGATTTCACCATACTTTATATTGAAGATAACCCCAGCAACCTTCAACTGATGGAGGCTGTGATGGAGAGGGTGGAAGGGGTGCAGTTGATGAGTTCCCCTACGGCGGAAATTGGCGTGCAGCTTTCCATTGCCCATCAGCCGGATTTGGTCCTGATGGATATTCATTTGCCGGGCATGAATGGGCTGGAAGCGTTGGAATTTTTAAAAACGGACAAACGAACTACTGACCTCGAAGTCATGGCTCTCAGTGCCAATGTGATGCCATGTGATGTGGAAGCGGGGCTTAAGGCAGGTTTTTCTGCCTATCTGACCAAACCGCTGGATGTCCCGGCCTTCCTTGAGCTGCTGGAAGAAAAAATCACACAGAAGAACAGTTCTTAAGGCGTGCTTAGATATAGTCACTTTAACTCCTTTAAGAAAAGTACAACTCCCGCTCTTCACTCGTTTGAGGGACGCTTTCTACATTTTGATAAGTTAATATAAAGAGAATCGATAAAATAATCGAAACAGAATGTAGGGAGGTAAAATGCTGAAGACAGTGCGTGATCTATGCTGGGATGACAAGGTGCATAGTGTGGGGCACCCGATTCTGGATGAACAGCATAAGATTTTGTTTAATTTGATTAATTCCCTGTCCCACCAGGCATCATATCAGCATGCAACGGATGACCTGAAGGGGTATAATTATATATTGGCAGAACTGAAAAAATATATCGAATTTCATCTGACCTACGAAGAAGACCTGCTGACAAAGATGAGTTACGAAGATGTCCAGATCCACAAAGCGAACCACAAGAAATTTGTTGATGAAATCGGCGCCATAACCATTCAAGATGATGACCGTCAAAACAAGGTGCGTCTGGTCGAGTTCCTGCGCAAATGGTGGGAAGGCCATGTTCTGGTCGAAGATATGAAATATAAAGAGACAATGATAACAGTGGTGAATTGATGAGGGCACCTTTTGGTGCACGTGTGTACCTTTCTGTTTCATCAGAGTGTCGAATGGTCGTTCACGTTTTTTTGAATTGGATATCAGCGCGGTTCTGGATACTCTACAAAAAAGACCTAATGCCATGAAGGACAAGACGAAACGTGGATACCAATATTGAATATCAAAAATTCGAACATCCTGACATTACAGCCAAAGGGGAAGAACGCGCGCTTGTGGCGCTGACCCACTTGCATACGCTCTGGTTCAATACCGGGAGTTTGTGCAACATCACTTGTCAGGGCTGTTATATGGAATCCAGCCCGCAGAATGATCGTCTGGCCTATATTACGGCAGCTGAAGTTCGCACTTATCTGGATGAGATCAAGGCCCATCAGATGGGGGTGACGGAAATCGGCTTTACGGGCGGTGAGCCTTTCATGAACCCGGACATCATCGAAATTCTGACCGACTGTCTGGAAGCCGGGTTTGAAGTGTTGGTCCTAAGCAATGCGATGAAACCGCTGCACCATAAAAAGGCAGCCCTGCTTGATTTGAAGGAACGTTATGGCGACCAGCTGGGGATTCGTGTTTCGGTAGATCATTATCGCCGTGAAGAACATGAAAAACTGCGCGGCGTTGATACTTGGGCACCGATGATTGAAGGTCTTTCCTGGTTGGCGCAAAATGGTTTTAAGCTGGCGATTGCCGGACGTACGCTCTGGGGGGAAGAAGAGCATTCAGAACGTGCGGGCTATAAGGCGATGTTTGAACGTGAAAACATCCCGGTTGATCATAATGATCCGATGGGCTTGGTTCTCTTCCCTGAAATGGATGAACAGGCAGATGTGCCGGAAATCACCGTTGCCTGTTGGGATATTTTAGGGGTGCAGCCCGATGCAATGATGTGCGCAACCTCGCGCATGATCGTCAAACGCAAAGGGGCAGATAGCCCGGTTGTCATGCCCTGTACCTTGCTGCCTTATGACGAGAAATTTGAGATGGGTGCTGAACTGTCAAAGGCGGACAAGGAGGTGAAATTAAATCACCCCCATTGTTCCAAATTCTGCGTGCTGGGTGGCGGGTCTTGTTCCAAGGCGGATTAATAGCCGTTCAGTTTTAAGTTTCTAAACATGGTATCGAAGTCTTTTGAACGGACCTCTTTGTCGCAGTAAAACAGATCGACAATGGTGTCCACATAGTTCATGTCGTTGTCATAGGCAGTTGGGCGTAAACGATAACCGCCCCGTGCAACAATACATTCGCGGTTTGTTGCGGCATGTGTTCCATAGGCATAATAGCCAGTAGATCTTACATTACGGTGATCGATTTTGTGGAATGAGCTTTGGTCAATATTAATTTTTGTTCCCAGTGAGTCTGACAGTTTGAAAATGGCTTCTTTTTGATTGACGGCGGTATCAGTTTGGGCATTGAACCAGGCACCGATGACGCGTTGAACGTGAATAAGTCCATTTTGGTATTCAAGGGTGTATTTGCTGTTGCGCACTGCATTGTCGCGGTCTTGATGTGAGACGCTTGTCACACTTACGGGTGAAATGTCAGGAAAGTTGATATCTGCTTTGGATTTATCAACATCGTGCCAGGCGCTGAATTCCATATTTTGATGGGCCTGACAGGCTGTGAGGCTGAGGGTTAGCGCAAAAAGTGCGATGAGTTTTTTCATCTATTCTATACCTTTTAGGATTTGTTTTTTGTGAAAATAGCCGCAACTTCCACATGGGCAGACCAGGTGAATTGATCGACCGGAATGACTTTATCCAGACTATAACCGCCATCAATCAGGGCCGCAGCATCACGGGCGAAGGTTGCCGGATTACAGGAAATGGCGATGACCAGCGGGATGTCGCTTTGGGCGATTTCTTCGGCCTGTTCCTTGGCACCGGCGCGTGGTGGGTCAAACAGCAAAGCGTCATATTTTTCCAGTTCCTTGCCCATTAAAGGCTGGCGGGAAAGGTCACGTACTTCGGTGGTGATGCGCCCACCCATTTTGTTACGCCCAGCTGAGAGTTCCAGTGTTTTGAGGGCAGCCCCATTGCTTTCAACAGCATGCACAATGGCTTTTTCAGCCAGCACAAAGGTAAAGCTGCCACATCCTGCATAGAGGTCGAGGATTTTCTTTTCTGTCCCTGCCAATGCACCCAGAACGAATTTAGCCAGGGCATCTTCACCTTCTTTGCTCGGTTGCAGGAAGGGTGACGGCGGCAGTTCAACCGATGTACTGGCGAATGTGGTGGTCACAACTGCGCGTTGAAGGATGGTTTCCGGCTCACCCTTTCCATTTTCCTGCCAGGACAGGCGGCCCACATCATGGGTTTCGGCAAAACGCACCAGTTCTTCATGGGCTTTCAGTTCAAGCCGTCCGGGAAGGGCAAAGGTGATGTCACAGGGGCCGTCCGGGTAATTGATGATCACATCCCCACGGCCTTCCTGTTTCATGATGGCGGGCATCAAGGTACGCAGCGCGCCAATCATTTTATCAAGTGCGGGTGTGAGCAAGAGACAGTGATCGATTTCTTCAATGCGATGGCTGGACCGGGTGTTGAAACCAAAGACGATCTTTTTGCCCTTTTTCATCACCGCGAAAGACGCACGACGACGTTGGCCGGGGCCGATCAGGATCGGGTCTTCCACCGGATTGGAAATATCGCTGCGGCTTAAGGCTTCCTGCACGCGCTCTTTCTTCCAGGCTTCATAGGCACTGGCTGACAGATGTTGCAGACTGCAACCCCCGCATTTGGTGTAATGTGGGCACGGCGCATCAACGCGGGTGTCGCCCGGTGTGATGATGTGCTGAATGTCCCCGACATAGGCAGACCCGCGCTTATCAACGGTTTTGACCGCAACCACATCGCCAGCCACGCTGTAAGGGATAAAGTAATCGATCCCGGCGTCATTTTTGGCAAGACCATCGCCTTTTGCGCCTACGGCAGAAACCGCGACTTCGGTGACCTCTTTGGGCAGGCTGGGGGCTTTGGGGCGCGATGTGTGGCGGCCACGGCGGCGGCGAACGGGTTTCTTGGACACTTGTTTTACGATCTCACGTCAGTCAGGAATTCATTGAAAATTTCAGCGAGGGCGCCATTGATGGCCTGAACCGCACCATTGACGCCGCGCGCCGATTGCGCCAGCACCCGGTTATAGGTTTTCAGTACCAAAATCTGGTCATCACTTGTACGTTTCAGGCCAATCTCGATTTCCACGGCAATGTTTTTACCATCGGCGAGATCGCGTTCCAGACGTTTGATCTTGCCGGTCAGCAAGTAATCTTCATCCATGCGCAATTCAGGCGTGACGATATGTTTTGCCACATTGGCACCGCGCAGGAACTTGACCATGGCATCCTGCAACAGGTCCACAGGTGGTTCGACCCAGAAGTGGTAGTGATATTCAGACAGATGTCCCTTGCCTTCGGTATAGGCAATGGGGCGACCGGAAATCAGACCGTCCGCACGGAAACGATCAACCTCGACAACCCCGTCAAACAATGTGTTCCCTGCAGCAGGCGGGGTGACGGCCAGGCGATAATAATTATCCTGTGGCAGTTCAGGCTGGGCACAAGCTGCCAATCCAAGGGCCACAGCCCCGAAAGAGATGGATTTTAAGAAGGTTGCTTTCATGGTCTTTTCCTTATCCCTTTATCTTATTCCGCTTTTTTGGTCGGGGGTGTACCGCCCAAAAGCAGGCCCGGGTTCTGGCGAATATGGCGGCTGAATTCGTAAAGGTTACGACTTGTGCCTTCCAAATTCTGTGAAATCGTGTCGATATGACGTGACAGAGTTTCCATCACGAAACGCAGATCAGCCACAGCTTTTTCCAGTTCTGGTTTGCTGTCGGTGACCAGATTATCCACATTGCCCATCAGGCGATCGGCTTTTTGAAGTGTGCCGCCCAGTTTGTCCAGATCATTGATCGCCCCGTCAATTTTCTTGCGGTTTTTGGCAGACAGAATTTGCGTCAGCTGATTGCCTGATGCATCAAGAGAACGGCTAAACGCATTTACGTTTGTCATGATCTCTGGCGTTTGAGTTTCAATCTCACGCAGGATGCCTTTCAGCTGACCCGCCATTTCGTTGCCATCTTCGGCCAGCAAAAGCGCAGCACTGTTTACCGCCGTGTTCAGGTTCAGCAGCAATGGGCGCACATCTGTTTCCATCAGGGAGCTGATTTGTTCCGCCAGCGAAGACATGGCAGCAAACATATCGGCATTTTCAATCCCGGCGATGGTGTCACCCGGTTTCAGCGCGGTTGAACTTTCCCCGGCGCGGATATTGATGGTGAGGGCTGAAAGAAGACCTGCTGAAGAAACGGCTGCGAAACTGTCTTTCGGGATGTCCCAGCCCTGGGCGATGCTGAGTTCGATCTTGAAGCGCATCTTGCCGTCTTGTTTTTCCGGGATGATCTGTTCGATCTGTCCTACCGGATAACCTTCATAGACGACTTGGGTGCCGTACTTGATGCCTTGTACGCGGTCATAGACCACATAGTACGTATCAACCGCCCCGGTACGCCCGGTCAGCAACGCAACAGCAATGATCAGACAGACAATACTGGCGATGACAAAAGATCCGACGATCATATAGTTCATCTTGGCGTTCTTAAGGGCGCTCATAATTCGGGTCCTCTCCGGTTAGGCGACGAAGATAAGCGTCTGGATCAAGTTCTTCTTCTTCGATCCGACGATTTAACAGGTTTTGAATACGTTGGTTGTCCGAGTTTTTCATTTCCTCAGGCGTGCCAACCATTAAGATATTTCCGCGATCCAGCATGGTGATGCGATCAGCAATGCGAAACGCACTGTCCAGTTCGTGGGTTACAACGACGATGGACATGCCCATGGCATCGCGCAGACGCAGGATCAATTCATCCAATTGCGCGGCAACCACCGGGTCAAGTCCGGCGCTGGGCTCATCAAAGAACAGCAGCTTTGGGTCCATGATGATGGCACGTGCGACAGCGGCACGTTTTAACATCCCGCCGGAAAGTTCTGATGGGGCCAGGTCTTCAAAGCCTGCCAGATCCACCACTTCCAGCTTCATGCGCATCATGATGTCCATGATCATTTCATCTTGATCGGTATGTTCACGAAGCGGCAGCTTGATATTTTCCCCAATGGTCATGGAACTGAACAACGCCCCGCCCTGAAACGCCACCCCGATCTTTTTGCGCAGATCATAGGTTTCTTTGAGCGATAGATCGGCAATGTTCTTACCCAGCAGGCTCATTTTGCCGGATGTTGCACTTTCCAGGCTCATCAGGTGGCGCAGCAGGGTGGATTTACCCGAACCGGACCCGCCCATGATGACCATGATCTCACTTTCGCGCACATCCATGGAGATGCCCTTCAGGATCATGCGCTCGCCGTAATGGGTGACCAGGTCTTCAACCTCGATCACCTTGTCCCGGCTCAGGATTTCTTCGCGTGTCGGTTTTGTCATCGCGTCACCATAAATGCAAAGAACATATCCGTAATAACAATGGCAGAGATGGATTGAACAACGGCGCGCGTCGTTACTTTACCAACGCCTTCCGCACCACCCTGAACGCCCGCTCCATTGGCAACACCGATGATGACGATCAAAACGCCAAAGAGGACACTCTTCATCAATCCGTGGGTCAAGTCTCCATTGCTGATGATTTTCAGGATATCGGCCCAATAGGCAGACAGACTGATCTTCAGATCAAGCGCCACATAAAGGCCACCACCCAAAAGGCCAACCACGTCGGATAAGAAGGTCAGACATGGCATCATGATCAGCATGGCAAACATGGCAGGGGCGACCAGAAAACGCACCGGGTTAATCCCCATCACCGAAAGTGCATCTACTTCCTGGTTGATGGTCATGATCCCGATGCGCGCCGCGAGCGCTGATCCTGAACGGCCAGCAACCAAAATACCTGTGATCAGTGGGGAGAATTCCCGCACAACGGAAAAGGCGATCCCGTAAGTCACCTGTGATTCCGCGCCAAAAATGCTGAGGGTGTAAATCCCCTGAATAGCCAGCATCATGCCAACGGCCAAAGCCAAAAGCGCAACGATGGGAATGGCACGGATGCCAATTTCCATCATCTGATCCACAACGGCAGATAAACGAATGGGCTGGCCCATGGATTTGCCGCGAATAGCCCAATAAAGGGTTTCCCAGATCAGGGTCGCGCAATACCCGATAACACCCACCCCCATCATGGTGGTGCGCCCGATGTTTTCTACCTTTTGTGCGATCGGGCCTTGTTTGGCCTCATTCTCGCTCATGTCGTTATCCCCGAAAATGACCCTTAGGTACTTAAATCAGCAACCGCTGCATCGATGGTGTCGTGAATTGTAAAGACTTTGTCCAGACGCGCCAGTTGCAACACGCGCAACGCGCTGTCACTGATGGCGGCCAGTGCAAAGCCGGAACTGTTGCGACGACCTGTCTGGTAGGCTTCCACCAGACTTGCGATCCCGGAACTGTCGATATATGCCACGTCTGCCATGCCCACGCAGACGGCCTTTCCGGCATTTACATGTTCCAGCAATGCCTGACGTAAAAGTGGCGATGTTTCCAGATCGACTTCCCCATCGAGTTCAAAGATCACAACGCCATTTTCTTCACGTGTATCGAGATTCATTTTTTAGCCCTTATTGATTTCGATATTTTTTACAAGTTTTAACAGATTTCCTTCGCCTTGTGTGGGGCGAAGATATTGGACATCGTCCATAACTTCCTGAATCAGGTGCGTTCCAAGCCCGCCTGGTCGGATATCTTCCAGGTCACGCGGCTTGATTTTGCTCGGTTCCACAAGGGGGGCAAAATCCCGCAGTCTAAAGACCAAACGGCCCGGTCTGTGACGCACGGTCAGTTCAATTTCTTCATCGCTCGGCCCGCCGTATGCATGGCGTATGACGTTCTGGCAAGCTTCATCAAGGGCCAAGACCACATCGTTGATCTGGCCATCATCACAGCCCACCTTGATGCACGCCTCGCGCACACAGGCTCTGGCCAATTTCATCCAGGACGGTTGTGCCGGGAACTTGAAATCAATCAGCCAGTCGCCATCAATTTCTTCGTTGGAAATATCACTGTCCTGCACCTGTTTGGCCGTTTCCACATCCTTGAGACGTTGCGAATCGGTGAGCGCCAGTACGGTTACATCATCGCGCAGTTTCATGTTTGTATGCGATACTGCTTGCACGAGTGTGTTTAATTGCACGTTCAGGCTGCTGTCTTTGTGGGTGGTCAGGATTTGCTGAACCCCGGAATCTTCCAGTGGGGCACCTGTGTGGGTGTATCCTTCGGTCAGCCCGTCTGTATAAATATAAAGGGCACCATGGTTTGGGAAAATCTGCGCTTCTTCATAGGCCCCGTCTTCACCAGGTAACGGCGGTACAATCCCGAGCGGTGGTCCATCTGCGCCAAAGGTCTTAAATTCCCCATCGCAATGAAGCAAAACAGGTTCGTGACCTGCATTGGAAATCCGGATCAAGCCTTCACAACCCGGACGCGGATCATAAATGCCAGCCACCATCGTGACGAACATGCCGTGGGCTGCCGTTTCGCAAAGTTCTGCATTGATCCGACCCAATAGTTTACCCGGATCACGCACGGTCTTGCCAAGACATCTGAATAGTGATGCGGTCTTTGCCATCAAAAGAGCTGCGTTAATGCCTTTGCCGGAGACATCGCCAAGGGCAAAATAGATACGGCCATCAGGCAGGGTGAAATAGTCAAAAAAGTCGCCGGATACCCCGCGCGCGGCCTTGTTGATCCCGGTGATTTGCGCATTTTCCCCTTTGGAATCTGAGGCTTCGGGCAGGAAGCGGCGTTGAATTTCGGCAGCCAGTTCAAGTTCACGTTTGACCCGTTCTTGTTCCACCAGGGCCTTTGCCATGCGCGCATTAATTACGGCAAGTGCCGCAGATGCCGCCAGTGTTTCCAGAATTTTCAGATCGTTTGCTTCAAACAGGTCATCCTGGTTCTTTTTATTCACCAATTCGATTGCGCCAACACAGCGGTCTTTTACGCTTAGGGGCGCACAGAGAATGGACCGGGTGGTAAAGCCTGTCTGGTCATCGACCGCGCCATAAAAGTTCGGATCATTTTGCACATCGCGCACCAAAGCGCCTTCGTTTTTGGCAACGGATTTACCGACGATACCCTGCCCATATTGCAGGGTCAGTCCGGTGATTTCGGTCGCGCCATAACAGGCAACGCAGGTGATGATTTGTGTGGTTTCATCCAGCAGAAAGACAGCCGCACCTTCGGCCCCCAGATAATCGGTGATTTGGGGCAAGGCAGAGAGCAGGGTTTCGTCCACATTTAAGGTGTTGGCGAATTCTGCCGTCATGCTGGCAAGAAGGTTAACTTGTTCGTTGATACCAACAGGTATCGATTCGTCTGTTTGCTGTTCCATGGACCCTACTATGACCAAATTATCTGTAAAGGAAAAGGGCCTCTTTGGGTATTTTTCGAACAATCTTTTCGGGAAGTTGAATTGTTACTGTTTCAGTTTCGTTAAAGTCTTGTGACAAAGCCCGTCTGGCAATTGACGCGGGCGCGAAGATGAACATTCTTAGGACCAGTTATCGCTACGTATAATTTGGTTGAGGGTGAGTTGGATTTTTCTACGCATCATACGGTGGATATTCAGATGTTCGATTTTAATGATATAGCGCCCCTTGGCCATGAAGATCCGTCGGATGACGCAAAAGCTTTTCTGGAAAATGCCCGGCGTGTGCTGGATTACGCCTTTCAGCCGATCGTAGATATTCATAACGGTACGGTCTTTGGCTATGAAGCTTTGATGCGACATCATGACAAACTGGGTGTTGAAACCATCTTTGATGTGTTTGATACAGCAGATCAGTTTAACATCCTGCACCGGTTCGATATGATGGTGCGGGCCCATGTGATCAGTAAATTTTCCAAACTGCCGCGTAATCATCGCACTCGCTTGTTTTATAATCTGGATAACCGGATCATTACCTCACCTGATTATTTCCGGGGTGGTACCAAGGCGTTGCTGAAACAAAGCAATTTGCCAGCCTCAATCTTGTGTCTGGAAATTTCTGAACGCCATGAAGTTTCCATGAAAATGGCGGAAAACAACCTTGCGCGTTATCGCGGCGAAGATTACAGCACAGCGATTGATGATTTCGGTGCAGGTTATTCGGGCTTGAAGCTGTTGCATGAACATCAGCCGGATTATATCAAAATTGATCGCTCCCTCATCAGCGGGATTGATAAAGATAAAAAACTGAAACTGATGGTTTCTACCATGACGGACCTTGCCCATGTGCTGGGGATTTTTGTCATTGCGGAAGGGGTGGAAACTGAAGCGCAGCTGGCGGTCTGTAAAGAGATTGGCTGTGATCTGGTGCAGGGCTATTTTGTCTGTCGCCCGCAGCTGGACCCGGGCGCTTTTTCTACCAGTTACCCCTGCGTTGTCTCCACCGGGCGGCGCAAGGAACATAAGGAAAATGAAGAAACCAGCATTATCTACGAACAGATTGAATATCGCCCGGTCCTGCGTATTGATGATGACATGAACATCGTGTTCGAAGCTTTTCGCAGCAACAAGGAGATGACTTTCTTCCCGGTTGTGGATGCCAGTGGTAGCCCGCTTGGGATTGTGCGCGAACATGCTTTGAAAGAATATACTTATTCACCTTTTGGCAAAGACCTGATCGCCAATCGTGGGGCGGGCCTGACGCTGCGTAAATTTTTAAGTGCGTGTCCGGTAGCCGATATTCAGGCCAGTACACAGTCTATCCTTGAAAATTACAGCCTGTCGGAAAGCCCGGAAGGGATCATTCTGGTCAAGGATTTCAGCTATCTTGGTTTCCTATCCGCTTCCTCCTTGCTGCGGGTCATTAATGAAAATAATTTAGCCCAAGCACGTGACAGCAGCCCACTGACTAAATTGCCGGGCAATTCGTCGATCTCTTCCTTTGTCAGCGATGCGGTTAATGACAGTCAGGATGCAACCGTTCTAGCCTATATGGATCTGGATAATTTTAAGGCCTTTAATGATGCCTATGGGTTCCGCCAGGGGGACCGTGCCATTCTGCTATTTGCAGAACTGATGCGCAAAGTCTTTCAGGGGGAAAATGCTTTTCTTGGTCATGTGGGCGGGGATGATTTCTTCATCGGGATGCGCAACAGCCAATTGGCAGATGTGCAGGAAAAAGTGGTGGATTTGCTTAAGTGTTTCTCGGTTGATGTGGAAAGCTTTTATGATGCCAAGGCACGCGAGCAAGGCTATCTGGACGGCAAAGACCGCGATGGCAATCCCCGTCAGTTCCCGCTTATGAGCTGTAGTGCTGCGCTTCTTTCTCTGCCATCAAACCGCGAAGTGGGTGGCCCGACCTTTGAAGATCTGGATAACGCGATTGCTCAACTTAAAAAGGAAGCCAAGGCCTCTTCAAGCCATATGGCTGTTTGCTGTTTCTAACAACTTGAGTTACCCTTTTATTGTTAAAGGGATAACTACACGTCGGGAGGGGCGCATGTTTGAAACGGCTGAGTTGGGGCGATCTGTTTCCAAAAAGGAATTTGAAGAAAAAGTACAAGATCTGCGTATTGAACTACTTGAAATACAACAGGAATTACGAAATTGCGATTTTCCGGTCATCATCGTGATGGCAGGGGTTGATGGCGCTGGTAAGGGGACCACGGTCAACCTGTTGAATGAATGGATGGATTCGCGCTGGATTGATAACAATGCTTATGTGCGTCACAGTGATGAAGAATCAGAACGTCCGCCATATTGGCGCTATTGGCGCGACCTGCCACCCAAGGGCAAAATAGGGATTTTCTTAAGCTCGTGGTATAGCTCCCCTTTCATCGACAGGGCCTATGATAAAATCGATCAGGCGGAATATGATGAACGTCTGGATCGTATCAAAGCCTTTGAAAAAACACTGGCTGATGACGGGGCATTGATCCTGAAATTCTGGATGCATCTGGGTAAGGATGCGCAGAAAAAACGCCTAAAAAAGCTGGAAAAAGACGAACTTCAATCTTGGCGGGTCACCGAAACCGACTGGGAACACTGGCGCAAATACGATAGCTTCATTGATGCGGCTGAACGACTGATTATGCGTACCTCCAAAGGTCATGCGCCCTGGTCCATTGTGGAAGGGGCGGATAACCGGTATGGATCACTGACCGTTGCCCAACAGGTGCGCGGTGCCATCACGCGTCATATGGAAATGCGCAAATCCCAGAAAGAGGCACTGGCGGCCTTGAAGAAAAAACAGGCGACAGCGAAGAAGCCTGCGAAAAAGAAAACCGACAAAGATGCCCCTGTTGAACAGCTGCCTTATCCAACCGTGCTCAGCCGTCTGGATATGACCAAGGTTGCGGAAAAAGAAGCCTATAAGAAAGAGTTGAAAGCCCTGCAGGGTCGCTTGAATAAACTGTCGCGCAAGGCAACGGAGAAAGGCATTTCTACCGTTCTGGTCTTTGAAGGCAGTGATGCTGCAGGTAAAGGCGGGAATATCCGCCGGATCACGACAGCGTTGGATGCGCGCAGTTACAAGGTTCTTCCCTTTGCTGCGCCCAATGATGAAGAACGTGCCCATCATTACCTTTGGCGGTTTTGGCGTCATATGTCACGCGCTGGCCGGATTACCATCTTTGACCGGTCCTGGTATGGCCGGGTGCTGGTGGAACGGTGCGAAGGTTTTGCGCGCGAAGATGAATGGCGTCGCGCCTATGGGGAGATCGTGGACTTCGAAGATCAGATTGTGGATCACGGCACCGTCTTGCTGAAGTTCTGGATTCATATCGATCCGGACGAACAGCTGGCGCGTTTTAAAGCGCGTGAAGTGACCCCCTGGAAACAGTGGAAACTGACAGATGAAGACTGGCGTAACCGGGAAAAATGGGCCGAATATGAAGAAGCGGTCAATGATCTGGTGGAAAAGACCAGTACCTCAAACGCGCCCTGGACACTGGTGGAAGGCAACGACAAAAAGTTCGCCCGCCTGAAAGTGCTAACTGCTGTGTGTGAAGCGCTGGAAAAACGCCTGAAGCAGAAGTAAGGACACTGTGTCCCGGCGCAGGCCGGGACCTGTTGTATGACAAGCACTTCGTGAGAAAGGCCCCGGCCTTCGCCGGGGCACATTGCGTGGTGGTTAAACCAACCCATCCATAAACGTCGCAAGCTTGATATCCAGTTCACTCACCCCACCCGTATCGTGAGTGGTCAGCGTCACTTCGACTTTGTTCCAGACATTGAACCATTCCGGATGATGGTTCATCTGTTCGGCCTTGAGCGCAGCCCGGCTCATAAAACCGAAAGCTTCGTTGAAGTTTTCGAACTGGAACGTGCGTGTAATGGCGTCGCGGCCCTCAACAGGTGTCCAGTCCGGCAGGCTTGAGATATCAATCATGATGGTTTTCTCCTTACACTTTATGACGTAGGCATTAAAAATGGTTTCACAAGCGAACAATCCACTTGCTTAAAACCATTCAAAACGCTACATCACTCTCAAGTGGGCCTGATGCTGTAGGGCAGGGCTTTTTGATCCGATGCTTGAAGGCAGGATTTTATTGATAGGAGACACTGATGTCCGATACCCCCGCAATTATGATCTGTGGTCATGGCAGCCGTGATGATGGCGCTGTTGAAGAATTTAACCTGCTGGCAAAAAACCTGCGTGAACGTTTCCCTGATCGTATGGTGGAAAGCGGTTTTCTTGAATTTGCCAAGCCGATTATCCGCACAGGTTTGGATAAGCTGGTGGACCAGGGCGCCAAACAAATCCTTTGTGTACCGGGCATGCTGTTTGCCGCAGGCCACGTGAAAAACGACCTGCCAAGCGAAATCAATAATTTTGCAGCTGAACATGAAGACCTGGACGTGCGCTTTGGCCGTGAATTGGCCATTGACCGCCGTCTTCTGGAAGTCTGCAAACAACGTATCATCGAGGCCGAAGCAGCCTGTGAAACCGAAGTGGATCGTAAAGACACTTTGCTGATGGTTGTTGGTCGCGGCACCAACGATAGTGATGCCAATTCCAACGTTCATAAAGTGATGCGTATGTTGTGGGAAGGTATGGGCTTTGGCTGGGGCGAAGTCTGTTATTCCGGCGTGGCCTTCCCGCGTGTACCAGAAGGCATGGAACATGCCGCCAAGATGGGCTACAAGCGCGTGATCGCTATTCCTTACTTCCTGTTTACCGGCATTCTGGTGCGCCGTATTTACGATCAGACAGATGAAGTGGCGGCAAACTATCCGGATATCGAATTTGTCAAAGCCGGTTATCTGAAAGACCACCCGCTGGTGATCGACACCTTTGTGGAACGGATTGAAGAAATGCTGTCCGGTGAAAACAACATGAACTGTCAGCTCTGTAAATATCGTGAACAGATCATTGGTTATGAAGGCGATGTGGGTGCGGTTCAGGTTGGTCACCACCATCATGTGATGGGCATCGGCACCGATGGGGATCATCATCACCATCACCACCATGATCACGGCCATCACCACCATCATCACCACGACCATGGGGATGATAAGTAAGAGGGTGTCATCATGACATACCTTTTCGACAGCTACTTAATGATCGACTGGTCTGCGGCTTCGGCACCTAAAAAAGGTGCCGACAGCATTTGGTATGCCCTGGTGGAACGAACGGGTGGCAAATTGGTCGAAACTAACC
The DNA here is from genome assembly GCF_033100395.1 of Terasakiella sediminum. NCBI lineage: Bacteria > Pseudomonadati > Pseudomonadota > Alphaproteobacteria > Rhodospirillales > Terasakiellaceae > Terasakiella > Terasakiella sediminum. The sequence goes on from NZ_JAWLVJ010000011.1 coordinate 58,765, forward strand.
TTAAGAACCCGACCACCCGCGAAGAGGCCATGAAAGATGTGGCAGATCTGTTAAGCGATCTGTCTGCGCGCGGGCAAAAGGTGTTGGTTGGCTGTGACTTTGCCTTTGGCTATCCACGTGATTTCGGACAGGCCTTGAACCTGAAATGGGATGGCGTGTGGCGTGAATTGTCAGCACGCATTACAGACGGGGCGAACAATCATAACAACCGTTTTGAAGTGGCCGCTGAATTCAACAAACGATTAAGCGGCACGGCCGGGCCTTTCTGGGGTTGCCCAAAAGCCAAGCAGACAGAGTTTCTGGAAAGCAAAAAGCCGTATCTCAATCCACTGACTAATGAAATGCGCCTGTGTGAACAGCGGATTTCGGGTGTCAAACCTGTCTGGCAGTTGTTGGGCACGGGGTGTGTGGGTTCGCAAACCATGATGGGGATTGCCCATCTGGAAGCCTTGCGTCGTCACCCCTGGATTGCCGATCAGGTGAAGGTCTGGCCGTTTGAAACCGGATTGTCGGCTGATATTCTGGGAGAGATCACACTGGCGGAGATTTATCCATCTCAGATCAAGGTTTCTGCGTTAGGGGATTTGCCCAAAGATGCCATTCAGGTGCGCACCATGGCGAAACATTATGCGGAACTGGATCAGCTGGGTGAACTGGGTGACCTCTTCCTTGGCGATCAGGATTTGAGCGAAGATGAACGCACCATTGCCGTTGACTATGAAGGCTGGGTCCTTGGTGTGGGGAAAAGTGATAAAGATCAGGCGCTTGATTGGCTCAATACCTACCTGAAACGCCCGAACGATATCTATAAAAAATCGCAGGAAATGATCGAACATGACATCGATGTTTCCGGCTTTGACGAAGAAATGCAGGATGTGGCCATCCGTATGATCCATGCCTGTGGGGATGTAGATGTGGGCGTTGATATCGCTTACAGCCCCGGTGCCGCAAACATTGGGCGCGCAGCTTTGGCTGACGGGTGCCCGATCCTTGTGGATGTGGAAATGGTATCGCACGGGATTATCCGAAAGCGTTTGAGCCACAATAATCCGGTGATCTGTACGCTGAATGATGCGCGCACGCCCGCAAAGGCAGAGGAGTTGGGCACGACCCGGTCTGCGGCGGCCGTTGAGTTCTGGGGGGAATGGCTGGAAGGGTCTGTTGTTGTCATCGGCAATGCCCCGACCGCGCTTTTCCATCTGATTCAGGGTATACTGGATGGACGGTTTAAAAAGCCTGCCCTGATTGTTGCTTGCCCGGTCGGCTTTGTCGGTGCCATGGAATCAAAAGAAACACTGATTGCCTTGGCCGACGATCTGGGCGTGCCTTATATTACGCTGCGTGGACGTCGCGGTGGCAGTGCGATTGCAGCTTCCAGCTTAAACGCCTTGGCGAAAAAGGGGATTACACAATGATCCATATTGTCGGTATCGGTGAAGATGGCCTTGAAGGTCTCAGTCCTGTTGTCCTGAGCCTCGTCTTAAGCGCTGAAATTCTGGTGGGTGGTGAACGTCACCTGGAAATGGTGGAAACAGAGGCGCGCAAAATCTCCTGGGGTGTGGGGCTGAACCACGGCATTGATGAGATCATCGCCAACAAAGATAAATCCATCGTCGTGCTGGCAACGGGTGAGCCGCTTTGGTTCGGGATCGGGACCACGCTGTTAAAACGCATTGATAAAGAACACATTGCTGTTCATCCCACCTCCGGTGCTTTTTCATTGGCAGCTGCACGTATGGGCTGGGCGATTCCGGATTGTGACTGCATGACCATTCATGGTCGCGCGCTTGAAAGCCTGAACCGCTATATTGCACCAAACGCCAAAATCCTGATCCTCAGCCGGGATGGAAAGTCGGCGATTGAGGTGGCGGATTTGCTGGCAAAATACGGTTACGGCCAATCAAAAATCACCGTCTTTGAACATATGGGCGGGGACAAAGAAAACCGTCTGGAAGGCACAGCGATCGGATGGATAGCCCAGACGGCCGATCTGAACACCATCGCGGTTGAATGTGTTGCTGCACGTGATGCACGTCGCCTGCCGCAAACGGTCGGTCTGGATGATGACCTGTTTGAACATGATGGGCAACTGACCAAGCGCGAAGTGCGCGCTGTCACCCTTTCCACCCTTGCCCCACAGGCTGGTGAATTGCTTTGGGATGTGGGCGGTGGCTGTGGGTCCATTGCCATTGAATGGATGCGATCAGATAAAAAATGTCGCGCCATTGCCATTGAACAAAATGACAAACGCCGATCTATGATTGCGCATAATGGGGCCGCCCTTGGCGTGCCGACATTGGAAATTGTGGATGGCCGCGCACCGGAAGCCCTGGATGGATTGCCCACGCCGGATGCGATCTTTGTCGGGGGCGGGATTTCTATCCCGGGTCTGTTGGAAACCTGCTGGAATATGCTGCCGATTGGGGGAAGATTGGTTGCCAACACAGTAACACTTGAGGCGGAACGCGAAATGTTGCATTTTCGGTCCAAATTTGGCGGGCGGCTCACCCGCATCGCCATTTCCCGGGAAGAAAATGTCGGCAGGCTCACAGCCATGAAGCCCATGGCCCCTGTGCTGCAACTGTGCGTCGTGAAGGAATAGAAAAAAATGGTAGGAACGTTATATGGTCTGGGCATTGGCCCGGGCGATCCGGATTTGATTACGCTGAAGGCGCTGAAGATCATTCAGGCGGCCCCGGTGATTGCCTATCCTGCACCGGAAAAGAAAGACAGTCTGGCACGCGCTATTGTGGCGGGCCATCTGCCGGGCAATCAAAAAGAGATTGTCATTGAAACCCCGATGGTCCCCGGACGTTATCCCGCCAATGATGTGTACGATAAATATAGTGAGGAAATTGCAGCCGAACTGGAACAGGGCAACGATGTGGCTGTTCTTTGCGAAGGTGACCCCTTCTTCTTCGGCTCTTTCATGTATATCTACGCGCGGCTTGCCGAACGGTTTGAGACCGTGGTTGTGCCGGGGGTATCTTCGGCGATGGCAAGTGCGTGTCAGTTGGGTATGCCGATTACGTCGCGTTACGATGTGTTGACCGTCCTGCCTGCCCCGATCCCGTCTGAAGATTTGTTATCGCGTTTGCAGCTGTGTGATGCGGCGATCATTATGAAGGTGGGGCGTCACTTTAGCAAAGTACGTGACGTGCTTGCGACCCTCGGGATGATCGATAACGCTTATTATATTGAACATGCGACCATGGAAAACCAGGTCATGATGCCTCTGTCTGAGGCGACTTTTGAAAAGGCACCGTATTTCTCAATGATTATTGTCCATAAACGCGGCGAGGCGTGGAAATGAATACTCAATCCCCTGTAATCCTGTGTCTGAGCACAGGCGGTTATCAATTGGCAACAGAGCTTGCCGCCCAGATGGATGATGTTGAAATCCACGGCCTGAAAAAACGTCTGCCCGATTGCGCCATCACCTTTGAAAACACCATTGCCCATGTGCAGTCGCTGTTTCGTTCCGGGCGTCCCATTATCGGGATTTGTGCAAGCGGCATCCTGATCCGCGCCTTGGCCCCGTTGCTGGCCGATAAATGGAAAGAGCCCCCTGTTGTGGCTGTGGCGGAAGATGCATCCTGTGCTGTACCGCTTTTGGGTGGACATCATGGTGCGAACGAACTTTCGCGCTGGATTGCTGATATCCTTGAAGGTGCGGCAGCTGTAACGACAGCGGGTGAGCTGAACTTCGGTGTCGCCTTGGATGAACCGCCACGCGGCTGGCGCATTGCCAATCCGGATAATGCTAAAGACATTGCGGCTGCTTTGCTGAATGACGATCCTGTTGCGCTGGAAACAGAAGCGGGTGAGACAAAATGGCTGGATGAAAAAGGCCTGTCTTTTGTGGAAGACGGTTTCCCGCGCATTCGTGTTTCTGATCGTGCTGTTGAACCGGATGGTAATGAATTGCTCTACCATCCACCAGTTCTTGCCTTGGGTGTAGGCTGTGAACGTGACTGTCCGGCCGATCATTTGATTGAACATGCTTTGTCCACACTGCAGAGCGCTGGCCTGTCTGCGAAGTCTGTAGCTTGTGTGGTTTCCGTGGATGTGAAAGCCAATGAAGCCGCTGTGCATGCGCTGGCTGATGCCTTGGGTGTGCCTGCGCGTTTCTTCACTCCACAAGAATTGGACGCCCAGCATCCGCGCTTGAAAAATCCATCTGATGTGGTTTACGCTGAAGTCGGCTGTCACGGTGTGGCAGAAGGTGCGGCACTGGCTGCTGTTGGCGGTCTGGGTGAACTGGTTGTTGAAAAACAAAAGACAGATAAAGCCACTTGTGCCATTGGTCGCAGCCCGGTTGATATTCAGCCGGAAGCCGTCGGTCGTCAGCAAGGGTATCTGTCTGTCATCGGTATTGGACCGGGTTCAGACGAATGGCGATCCCCACAGGCCACACAGGCTTTGCGTGATGCAACCGATGTGGTGGGCTACGGCCTCTACCTTGATTTGGTGGAAGATTTGATCGTAGGCAAGGATCGTCATGAAAGTGGTCTTGCAAACGAAGAAAAACGCGCGCGTATCGCCCTTGATCTGGCGGCAGAAGGCAAGCGGGTTTGCTTGGTCTGTTCCGGGGATGCCGGAATTTATGCGTTGGCCACACTGGCGTTCGAGCTGTTGGATAAAGAGGACAAGCCGGAATGGAACCGCCTCAAGATCGACGTGGCACCAGGGATTTCTGCGTTGCAGGCTTGTGCCGCACGCATTGGTGCCCCGATCAACCATGATTTCTGCACGATCTCGCTTTCTGATCTGCTGACACCTTGGGATGACATTCAGCGTCGTTTGAAAGCGGCGGCTGACGGTGATTTTGTTGTGGCCTTCTATAACCCGCGTTCCAAACGTCGCGTGACACAGATTGAAAAAGCACGCGATATCCTGCTGACGGGGCGTCCGGCTGAAACGCCTGTTGTCCTTGGTCGTAATCTCGGTCGTGCAACAGAGACGCTGGAAGTGATTACACTGGGTGAGCTGACATCGGATCATGCCGACATGCTGACCATGGTTCTGGTGGGTTCAAGCCAAAGCCGGGTGATTGATCGTGGTGTCAATACGTGGGTTTACACGCCACGTGGATATGAAAAGAAAATGAAGGTGTCCTCATGACCGTTTACTTTATTGGTGCAGGCCCCGGGGCCCCTGATCTGATCACCGTTCGTGGTCTGAATATCGTTAAAACGGCGCCTGTGTGCCTTTATGCAGGCTCGCTGGTACCAGAAGAAATTGTTGCGCAGGCCGAAAAGGCAGAGGTGGTAACCGACACTGCCCCCATGCATCTGGATGAAATCATTACTGAGATCGAAAAGGCGCATGAAAAAGGGCAGGATGTGGCCCGCGTTCATTCCGGTGATCCTTGTCTTTATGGGGCAATTGCGGAACAGATGCGCCGCCTTGATGCATTGGGCATTGATTATGAAGTGGTACCCGGTGTGTCTGCTTATGCAGCCGCATCAGCTGCGCTTAAGAAAGAACTGACCCTGCCGGATGTGTCGCAATCGATCATTCTGACACGCACAGCCGTTCGATCTTCCAAGATGCCGAACAATGAAGATCTGGAAACATTTGCAAAGTCTGGCGCGACACTGGCGATCCATCTCTCAGTTAATAACCTGAAGCATGTGGTCGATACGCTGTCGCCTTATTACGGCGAAGATTGCCCGGTTGTGGTGGCCTATCGCGTCAGCTGGCCGGATCAGGCCTTCATTCATGGGCAATTGAATGACATCCGCGCCAAGGTCAAGGAAAGCGGCATTACCCGCACGGCCCTGATTTTGGTGGGCAAGGTGTTGGCGACAGAAGATTTTACCGACAGCAAACTTTATGACGTGGACCATACCCACGTGCTTCGTGAAAAGAACAAGTCCTAACGATAGCTATCCCATATGGATTGGCAGGTGCTGTTATACCGGATCAGGCGTAAGCCCCGGTTAAAATCGGCAACGATCTGATCCATATGGGGTTTGTTTTGTGAAAAGCACAGGGAATAGGGCTGGGTTTCCGGTTCTTCCTATTGCAGTTCCATGGTTGTTTGCATCAGTGACAGCACATAAAGGATGATGTCGATATTAATGCCGTGAATTTAACGTAAAACCTGCGTATTTTTACTTAAAAATTGATAGGCAATCTTGGTACTTGATTTTACAACCCACGTTGCTGATAATTAATGTTCAGTCATATTGGTCTAGCGGGGACCGGTTTTAGGCGTTAGGCCTAGCTGAGACGATATACATTTTTAAGCTTTTTGAAGACGGTAATGGGGATTCTCGTGTTCAAAAGATGAGGTGTGTTTGTCACATGCGTGAGATTGAATTTGATGCCCAGTTTGGGCAGGGACTTTGCGAAATTTTAGCCGCCGAACTTGGCTATATCTGTTCCTTTATGGGGAAAGATGGGGTCATTGTTGCTTCCAGTGTACGAGAACGTGTTGGTGCCATCCATGCCGGTGCCGCCAAAGTCATGTCCGGCGAGGTCGATGATATCAGTGTCACAGCAGAAGAAGCTGCCGCATCCGAAGGTATGCTGGAAGGCTACAATAGTGCCATTGATATCATGGGCCAACGGGTTATTAATCTGGGGATCGCAGGGCCGTTAAACGAAGTGACCTCCATCGCACGTGTGGTGAAATACTGTGTGCAATCCATGTTGAAGGCTCAGGAAGTCGAAAAAGAAGTTGTGGGTGAATTTGCAACCCAGGCTTCCGTTCTGGGTATCAAAATTGTTGAAGTTGGCGGATCGCTGGAAGATGTGCGTGGCAAAGTGTCTAATCAGGACCAATTGCTGTCTGACCTTCAAACAGGCATTCAAAGTACATCCAAAAGCAATGAAAGCATTGTGCAGTCGGTGGGTGAAACCCTTGAAAGTGCCGAAGCCGCCGCGCATGAGGCCGAATCTTCACGCGAAACCATCAATGGGGCCTTAGGCCAAATTGAAAATTTGGCCAATATGGTGTCTGAAGGCAAAGCCTTGCTGATTGATCTGCAATCCGCCCTTGAACAGGTGGGGGAGGTGGCATCCGGCATTCAAAAAATTGCCAGCAAGACAAACCTTCTGGCCCTAAACGCGACGATTGAAGCAGCGCGCGCAGGTGATGCGGGCAAAGGCTTTGCGGTGGTGGCAAGCGAGGTTAAGGAATTGGCCCATCAGACAAGCGTGGCCACCGAAGAAATTGATAAAACGCTGGATGATCTGAATGTAACGGCTGAAAAACTGATTGAACAGGGGGACCAAAGTGTCGCGCTTTCCACCACCGTGGGGGAAAGCACATCATCCATCGGTAGCACAATTTCATCCATTGAAGGATCCATCAAAGGCTTTGTGGATCGCATGTCCTATATCAATGGGGATGCAACCGAAATCAGTTCTCAATCCAGTTCCCTGATCCATGAGATCAATCAGGCTGTGGATGGCCTGGGGGAATTTAATGGCGTGATTGAAAGTGCAACCGAACGTCTGGATGACTTGATGCTGACCGGTGAAAAACTGATCATGCTGACGGCAGAAACAGGCGTTGAAACCGAACATAAACCCTATGTGGATTTTGCGGTAAAGGCGGCCCAAAAAGTCAGTGCTGCGTTTGACAATGCGGTTGATGATGGGGTGATCAGTCAGGCTGATTTGTTTAACGAGAATTATCAGGAAATTCCAGGTAGTAACCCAACGCAATTGATGACCAAATATACCGAATTCTGCGATCAGATCCTGCCGGATATTCAGGAAACAGGTCTGGCATTCAGAGACAATGTTGTTTTCTGTGCCTGTGTGAATACCCAAGGGTATCTTCCGACCCATAACAATAAATTCTCGCAACCTCAAACTGATGATCCGGTCTGGAATGAAGCCCATTGCCGCAACCGTCGCATCTTTGATGACCGTGTGGGCTTACATGCCGGGCAGAATGAAAAAGATTTTCTGGTTCAGACCTATCGCCGCAAAATGGGTGGTGGGGAAGCTGTTTTGATGATCGATGCCTCTGCCCCAATCTATGTGAAAGGGCGCCATTGGGGTGGATTACGTTTGGCCTATATTCCGCAAAAAGTTGACGACTATTAGGTCTGTTTGTGATTAATCACCTGTTTTTGCAATTCGCATGTCTTTTGATACTGCGGACAGGTGACCACATGGTCGTTCACCATCCCGACGGCCTGCATATAGGCGTAAACAGTCGTTGTGCCGATAAACTTGAAACCGCGTTTTTTTAAATCCTTGCTGATCTTGTCTGAGAGTTCTGTTTTGGAAGGGACCTCGGCCAAGGATTGACATTTATTGTCGAGGGGTTCGAAATCGACGAAGGACCAGATGTATTTATTGAAGCTACCGAACTCGTTTTGCACTTTTTGCATGGCACGCGCATTGTTTAATGTTGCGGCGATTTTCTGGCGATGACGCACGATGGCCGGATTTTGCAGCATGTCTTCAATCACACTGTCATCCAGGGCAGCGACTGCATCAATATCAAAGCCTAAAAAGACCTCGCGGTAGCCTTCGCGCTTGGCAAGGATCGTGGTCCAGCTCAGGCCAGATTGCGCGCTTTCCAGCGTGATCATTTCAAAATGTTTGTTATCGTCAAAGACGGGAACGCCCCATTCTTCGTTATGATATTGCAGGTCAAGTTTGGTTTTGGTCGCCCAGGTGCAGGGTGTCATTTGGGGGATGCTTTCTTAAACAGGATTAATCAGGAAGGCAGACTTTGCCTTTAAAGAGTGCAAGCAAGGTGCGCACGAATAAAAAGGAGATGATGGCGAAGGTTGCGAGATATAGGGCTTGAGCAGCGTAACTGAACCATTCCAATTCGGTCAGCTTGCTCATGATAAAGGTCGCACTGGTAAAGGCCGTCAGTGGGAAGGTGAAGGCCCAGGATGCCATGGAGAATTTCAGGCGCGCCAGCTTGTGAATACGGCTGAGCAACAGAAAGAAGAAGAAGGCTGCCCAGTAATAGATCAAACGTCCCATGATATCGAGTTCGCCTGTCAATTGGATGTAAGACACAAACCCGATGGAGGGGGGAGCCAGCAAGATAAAGAGGGTAGGCAGCAGTTTGTCAGCCAAGGCGGCATGAAACATCAGGCGGTTGATGATCAGGGTCAGCAGGATCATCCAGAATAAAATGCCCCAGGCAAAGAAGAACCAGGAAAGTTCTGCCGTTGCATGTTCGACACCGACCACGGGGACGATGATGTTTCCAACGGCAGGGATGAACCAGGCAGGGGTGCTGTGGATGATTTCATAGCGCCCATGATCAATCCAGCTGTTGATGATCGCCATGGAGAGGAAGAACTGAAAGAAGGTTCCCGTTGCCCATAAAACAAACGATAGTCCTTCGTTAATAGGGAAGAAGGCAGCCCCCAATAACAACAGGCTAATGCTGGCGGCCGGAAAGAAGCTGATCTTGATGGGGTGAGACCAATCAGACAGGACGGCCTGCGGGTATTTCAGCGATTTCAGGGTGTAGGTCGCAAGGATGGCTAGATAGATGATCAGTGTGCCAAAGGCCATGGTCTGAAACAGGGTGCCATTCGGGCTGCCCAGCATCCAGCCCATCTCATAAGTCGCAATGGACAGGCCAGACAGGCCCATGGTCGTTGCGAACATGGTAATGGGGAAATGTTGTAGCCAGCCGGATTGTTCTGACATCAGGGGCCTCTTTATCATCCTGAAATTTACGATAAATTACGTCGTAGTGATGTAAGGTATGATATTGACCCATGCATTGCGAATAATCAATCCATCACTTTTCTGTGAGATAACTACAGGTATGACGTTGAAAGCCGACCACTAAAAAAGGAGCCTCCCGGAAAGGAGACTCCTTTTTAATCGCGATTGTCGATTGATGTGCTTAGTTTTTGAGTTGTCCAGACAAATCAGAAATAGCACGATCGATCATAGCGTTGGCTTTCTGTGCAGAAATGTTGTCTGCCATCAGCTTTTCAGCTGCGGACAGGGCAACAGATGTTGCAAGAGCCTGTACTTCAGCGACAGCGGCGGCTTCAGCTTGTGCAATACGAGCTGTAGCAGCGGCTTCACGACGCGTCAGTGCGTTCGCCAGATCGTCTTTCGACTTAGCTTCCAGGCGAGCTGCTTCGTCTTTCGCACGCTGCAGGATTTTAGCAGCTTCTTCTTCTGCTTCCTGTTGCTTGCGTTTGTAAGAAGCCAGCATTTCCTGTGCTTCTTCACGAAGTTTTTCAGCTTCGTCCAGCTGTGCTTTAATCGTTTCGGCGCGATCGTCCAGTGCCGTGGCGAGCATACGCCCAACCGGTTTGGCAACAGCAACGATCAGAATGATGAAGGCCAAAGCAACCCAGAAAGTCGGGTCTGTATAGAAACTACCTTCAGCGCCTGCGCCGGATGCGGCGTGTGCGACAGAAATCATTAGTTTGTCTCCATTGCTTTAGCAACAGCGGCGTCAACCGCTGCATCATCGACAGCAACACCAGAAAGTTTTTCAACGGTTGCTTTCGCAACTTCGCCAGAAACCTCTTTGATGTTAGCGAGCGCCTTGTCTTTTGCTTCCGCGATACGTGCTTCAGCGGCTTCCAACTCTTTATTGAGTTTGGCAGCCAGCTCATCCTGCTTTTTAGCCTGTTCAGCGTTTGCAGCATCAAGAACGGCTTTCACCTCTTCCTGTGCTTTAGAACGTGCTTCAGCCAAAGAGCTTTCATAAGCAGCAGCAGCATCTTCTGCTTCTTGTTTCAAAGCAGCAGCTTTTGCCAGGTTATCGTCGATACGTGTTTGACGCTCGTCCAGAACCTGAGCAATGCGCGGCAGCGCCACCTTAGCCATGATGAAATACATCGCTAAGAAGGTGATGACCAACCATACAATTTGCGGGGCAAATGTGGTCACATCTAACTGTGGCATATTGCGCTCCTTCCTTAAGAAAGTTCAAAAGGTCACTGAAACGAAAAGGTCAGTGACCCTTGAAAACTTAGATTATCGACTTCTTAGGTGAAGAGGATAAGGAAAGAGATGAGCAGTGCGTACAGAGCAACCGCTTCAACAAGTGCGAAGCCAAGCATAGCCAGGCCGAATACTTGAGATTTAGCAGCAGGGTTGCGAGCAACAGAGCCGATAAGTGAAGAGAAGATGTTACCAATACCAGCACCAACACCAGAAAGGCCAATAACAGCCAGACCAGCACCGATCATTTTAGCAGCAGCGAGTTCCATAGATCTAAGTCCTATATGAAAAGTAAAAATGAAAGACCGTGTGAGCCGAGCTTCGACATTACCTGAAGTCAACAGCTCACCAGTCTTGCGAAAACCTATACTAAGTTGCTTAAGCTTAGTGCAGGTGGATGGAGTCGTTCAGGTAGATGCAAGTCAGTACGGCAAATACGTAAGCCTGCAAGAACGCCACCAAAAACTCGAAACCTGTCAGCGCAACGTCAACAGCAAACGGCAGGATACCGAATACGCCAAGCGGCACGACGAAAGAAGCGAATACTTTCATCATTGTGTGACCGGCTGTCATGTTCGCAAACAAACGAATGGACAGGGAAACCGGACGAGACAGGTAAGAAATGATTTCAATCGGCACCAGAAGCGGCAGCATCACAGCCGGTACACCACTCGGTACGAAGAACGAGAAAAAGTGCAGACCGTGGCGCGCGATACCGATCAGCGTCACACCGATGAACACAGCCATTGCCAGTGTAAATGTCACGGCAACGTGTGAAGTGAAGGTGAAGCTGTAAGGCAGCAGACCAAGAAGGTTGCCAACCAGAATAAACATGAAGAGGGAGAAAACGATCGGGAAGTATTTGCGGCCTTCGTTGCCTACGTTATCTCGGACCATATCCGCGATGAACGAATAAGTCAGTTCTGCCATTGACTGCCAGCGACCTGGGACCAAAGAGCGACCGCCCATGCCCATGATCAGGAAAATGCTGACAACCGCAACGGTCGCAACCATTACAATAGCAGAGTTTGTGAAAGAAGCGTTGATGCCAGCGATCTCAACCGGCACGATCTCTGTGATCGTAAACTGATGTAGCGGATTATTTGACACAGTGCCCTCATCTTTGCCCAAAAATGGGCTAACCCTTTAAATTATCGTCTTTATTCTTGCGTTCAAGGTAGTCCTCTTTATAGCCGGCAGCCATTCCGAGGCCCTGAACGGTACGAAAAACGTTCATAATTCCAGCCGCAGCACCCAAGAAGAAAAACAAGACCATCAACCAGGGCTTTGTGTCGAACACATGATTGTCCAACGCATACCCTATGCCAACGCCGACCGCGATCCCTGCAACAAGGTCCGCCCCACAGCGAATGGCCAGTCCAAACCCTTTAGGCGGTTCGTTGGTTTTCACCTTCAAACCACGTGGAGCTGTAGAAGTTTCTTGCGCCTTCTTCAGCCGGGTATCGAACTCGTCTAGTTCGGAACGATTATTTTCATCACTCATCATCAAAATCCCAAGAAATTAGGGGATAAAAATGAGAGAGAACAACCGTTTCCCCCACTTCTCGGCACATAAGCCGAATGTGCGTCGCAACATATATATGCGCACCCTTCCTGTCAAGGCCCGAAAAACACCTTTTAAGCCATTGATTTTAAATGTGAAAAAGTGGAAATACCACTCACCTTGCGGTAACGGGGTAGGGGAATCGGTAAAAATGGGTATAAACGGGGTTTTGAGATTCCGAAAAGGGCATGATATATTTTTTTCAATTTAGGTTTAATGAAAGAAAATTATACTCATGGATGAGACGGATAAGAAAATTTTACGCATTCTGCAGAGGGATTCCTCTCTGTCGGTGTCCGAGGTGGCGGAACGGGTGAATCTATCGACCACACCGTGCTGGCGTCGGATACAGAATCTGGAAAAAGAAGGGGTTCTGAAACGCCGTGTTGCCTTGCTGGATGAGAAAGCACTGAACCTGAATACCACAGTTTTTGTGGCGGTGAAGACGCGCCATCACGACCTTGACTGGTTCAAGACATTTTCAGAAGCCGTGTCATCCATTGATGAAGTGGTGGAGTTTTATCGCATGAGTGGCGATGTGGACTATCTCTTGAAGATTGTCGTGCCTGATATTCAGGCCTTTGACCGTGTTTATAAACGGCTCATTCAAAAAGTAGAGCTCAGTGATGTATCGTCATCCTTTGCGATGGAACAGATTAAATGCACCACCGAGCTGCCGCTTGATTATGTCTAAGGCACGGAGCCTTAGCTGATCCAGATGCCTGTGGCTTTTAACGGGTCGGAGCTGTCGTTCAGCGTAATGGTGATGATGAAGTCATCATCCGTGCCGGTGAATTTGCATTTGTAGACAAGGCCCAGCAATCCCTGGCGTTTCATGGAGGTTACAAACTGCTTTTCTTTCAGCGTGCCCATGGTTCTGGCAATATTCTGTTGATTCTTGTGGAAGTCATCCTTGGTAACATTCTGCGCCAGGGGGCCTTCAAAGAAAGAACAAAAACCCTCATAATCGCCCTCGTCCTGTGCCTTTAGAATGCCATCAACGATGGGGGTCGCTTTCGCCAGTGCTGCAACCGGGTCTTTGCCAAGTTTGCCAAAATAATTATCCATGGGTGTTTCCTTTCATCTGTTAAGCCCGTTATGAAAGGTTTGGCATGCGGTTTCAATAGTTAACTGATCCAAACGCCCTTGATACGCCAGTCACGATCATCGTCGTTGATAATGACTGTGAGGATATGGTCGTCTTCAGACTTGTCGAAATCGACCTTATAGAGCAGCCATGGATCTCCCTTTTTCCTGATGCTGCAGAGAAAAGAGGTCTGAATGATGCGACCCAGATCGGTCTTCAGTTTTGTCTGAGACTCGTGAAAAGCGGCCGGGTTCAAAAGGGGCTGATGCTTATCGTCAAACAAGGAAATAAACAAATCTACATCTGCCGAATTCTGTGCCTTGATATATTTCATAATTGTTGGATTGAATTGCTCAAGAATTTTTGCCTCGTTTGTACCTAGTTTTCCAAAGTAATTTGTCATTATTCACTCCTTCTCTTTGATGTAGAAGGTATGAAAGGATCAGGCAAAAAAATCCCCGGCGTCAAGCCGGGGAGAACATCAAAAATCAAACAGGTCGGTGGAGATATAACGTTCAGCGAAATCGGCAAAGACGGTGACGATGCGTTTGCCTTTCATGTCTTCGCGTTTGGCGACCTGTAGGCTTGTCCAGGCCGCGGCCCCCGAAGAGATGCCAACAGCAATGGCCTCATCGCGTGCAACGGTGCGTGCCATTTCAATGGCCGTTTCATTTTCAACGGTGATAATTTCGTCAATCAGGTCGGTGCGCAGGACATCTGGCACATGGCCGGAACTGAGGCCCTGGATTTTGTGAACCCCGGCTTCGCCTTTGGATAAGACCGGGCAGGAGGCAGGTTCCACCGCGATCATTTTGACATCTGGATTGCGTGATTTAAACAGTTTGGCAAGTCCGGAAAAAGTACCGCCGGTGCCGATTCCGGCCACGACCACATCAAACTGACCGTTGGTGTCGTTCCATATTTCTTCGGCAGTGGTGTTTGCGTGAATATTTGGATTGGCCGGATTTTCAAACTGTCCCAGCATCAATGCGTTTTCATTCTGGCTCAGTAGTTCCTTGGCTTTATCAATCGCTCCCTTCGTGCCCAGTTCTTTTTTGGTCAGCACCACATTTGCCCCAAACAGGGCCATCATCTTGCGTCGTTCAATGGACATATGTTCCGGGATACAGATGGTCAGGGGAATGTTTTTCATGGCGCACGCCCAGGCACAGGCCACACCATTGTTGCCGGATGTGGCTTCGATGATTTCCGTCTCTGGCTTGATCCTGCCTTCAGCTTCCATGCCTTCGATCATGGCAAGCGCGCTGCGGTCCTTGATGGAATTGCACGGGTTGAAACTTTCGATCTTCGCGAGGATTTCTGCCATGGCACCGTGATTGGCACAGAGACGTTCCAGACGGACAATTGGCGTGTTGCCCACAGTCTGCAGGATATTGTCAAAGACTCTGCCGCGACCAATCATGGAGGATGATTTTTGGGGGTGTGCATCAAAATGTGTCATGGGGCTTCCTCAAATTTCGTGTTTTGAACTTGAGAATAGAATGACGCATAATGGCTGAAAAATGATTTTGAATTTTGCCCAATTATGGTGAAAATAGTAAAAATATTTTTATAAAATTGACTAATTCTAGATAAAAATTCTCACAAAAATGGCAGGGCAATGATAATGCTCAATCTCCTCACAATAATGTGAAGTTTCGTGGATTGGCAAAATGGCCTGTTGCTCCCTACATTGGCTTCAACAGATTTTTTTTACCAAGGAACAAAATTATGAGTGAAGTCGTTATCGAGCCTGTGGGCAAAACCGTTACTGCAACCTTCAACGGGGAAGTGATCGCCAAATCAAACAAAGCGGTAAATCTGACCGAAGGGGCGTTCAAGCCTGTGGTCTATTTCCCCAAAGAAGATATCCGCATGGATTTGTTGACCCAGACCGATAAATCCACCCACTGCCCACGCAAGGGGGATGCGTCTTACTGGACAATTGCCCTGAATGGCAAAGAGTCTGAAAATGCGGCCTGGGCTTATGAGGAACCCACACAGGAAGCCGCTGCCGGGATCAAAGGCTATGTGGCCTTCTATAATTTTGTGGTGAAGGTGGCTTAATTTTTCTTCCACTGTCATTCCTGCGGAGGCAGGAATCTTCCATGTATCCATGAGACCCCTGCCTACGCAGGGGTGACGGTGAGGGTGAACTAACTATCCACCAGTTCTTCCGCTTTCTGCAAATCAACCGAGACGAGCTGGGAAACCCCGCGTTCTGTCATGGTCACCCCGAACAAGCGGTGCATACGCGCCATGGTCATACGGTGGTGGGTGATGATGAGGAAGCGAGTGGACCCGTTGGCGGACATTTCTTCCAGCATGGTACAGAAACGGTCCACGTTGGCATCATCAAGCGGGGCGTCAACCTCATCAAGCACGCAGATGGGCGCAGGGTTGGTCAGGAATACACCGAACAACAAAGCAAGCGCTGTCAAAGCCTGTTCCCCACCGGAAAGAAGGGAAAGGATTTGCATGCGTTTGCCGGGTGGGGAGGCCATGATCTCAAGGCCAGCCTGAAGCGGGTCGTCATCTTCGATCAGTTCCAAATGCGCCTGCCCACCCCCAAACAGGCGGATGAACAAATCTTCGAAATGCTGGTTCACTTCGTTAAACGACGTCAGCAGGCGTTCGCGCCCTTCCCGGTTAAGCTCGTTAATTCCCTGGCGCAGCTTATCAATGGCTTTTAACAGATCATCACGTTCTGAATTCATGGTCTCAACCTGTTCGTTGAGTTCTTCCAGTTCTGTTTCTGCGCGCAGGTTGACCGGACCCATGGTGTCGCGTTCACGCAGCAGTCGATCCACACGTTTTTCCGCTGTTTCAAGGTCCGGCAGTTCAGAACCTTCATCAATTTCTGCCATTTCAGCCAGTTCTTCGGGTTTGCAGTCCAGACGATCGCGGATACGTTCAGCCAAGGCCATACACAGTTGTTTGCCTTGGGTGACGTGGGCTTCAAAGCGCACGCGTTCTTCGCGGCAGGTTGCCAGTTCGGCTTCGGCCTGACGGGTATGGGCATCCACATCGCGCAGGTGCATTTCCGCTTCGGCCAGTTTGTCTGAACAAAGCTTGCGTTTTTCTTCAGCGCGTTCGATGCCTTCAAACAATCTTTGGCGTTTGCCTTCAATCTCTTCCGGGGCTTCGGCCAGCGTTTCCAGTTCTTCCAGCAGATTTTCGCGTCGTTCTGTCAGGTCCTGAATGTGGTTTCTGGCGCGTTCAGATCGGTTTTTCCACGATGTTAGTTCTTCGGCGATTTCATTCAGGCGGCGCTGTCGGTTTTCGCCGTCCCGTTTGATGCGTTCAAAGGCAGACTGATGATCCATCAAAAGATTGCGTTTATCAGCCAGTTCTTCACGCAAGATAGCCAGTTGTTCACGCCCCTGATCACCCTGTGGCAGTTCTTCCAGTTCTGTTTTGGCTTCCATCAGGTTTTCTGCGACATCTTCGCTTTCCTGTGAAACCTGTTCCAGCGTTTCATTCAGGGTTTCCAGCTTGGCTTCCAGCGTGGTGATTTGGTTTTTAAGTGTGGAAAGCTGGCTGCGTGCAGTTTCTATCTGGGAATTGGTCAGGCGCAGGTCTTCGCGGATATTCTTTTCGTTTTCATCCGCCTGTGTTTCTAGGGCCTTGGCCTGTTCCAGACGTTCTTCTGCTTCATCGGTTTTAACACGCGCTTCTTCCCAAAGTTCGCGGATTTCCGCCAGTCGGTTTTTCTGTTTTAGACGAATGGCCGCCGCACTTGGGGCACCGGGGGCGGTGACAAAACCGTCCCATCGCCACATGCCGCCTTCAAGACTGACCAGACGCTGGCCTTGTTTCAGCTGGCTTTGCAGGCTGGCGGCTTCATCCGGTGTATCGACCACGGCAATTTGCGAAAGACGCCGGGTCAGTTCCGCCGGGCCTTGGGCCATGCTTGCCAATGATTTGGTTCCACCCGGCAGATCAAGCGGTTGATCCAGTGGTGGCAAGCCTTTCCAATGAACAGCTGCTTCTTTATCACGCGGGGCTGACAAATCATCGCCTAGGGCGGACCCAAGGGCGGCTTCAAAGCCAGCTTCCACGCTGACTTCATCCAGAATGGGCTGGCCTTCGTCATTTTCTTTGGGGTCCAGCAGTTCGGCTAACGCGTCTTCTTCGGCTTCCAGCTTGGCGATGATGGCTTCGTTTTCGCGGACATATTCAAGCGCACTTTGCACAGCCTCGCGGGCGCGCAGGCGGGTTTGTTCAGCTTCTTCAATGGCTTCGCTCTGTTGAAGCTGACGTTCCATCATCTCTTCCAACAGGGCTTCGGCTTCCATCAGTTCGTCTTCATCAACGCGGGTGGCTTCCAGTTCAGTTTTCTGATCTGCCAGTTCCGCCTTTCGGGTTTGCAGTTTCTGAAGCTGGCGATCCAGTTCGTTGATGCGGTTTTGCAGACTGTTGCGTTTGGCATCACTTTGCGCGACTTCTTCGGTCAGTGCTGTCAAACGTTCTTCACGATCAGAGACTTCTTCCTTGATCATTTCCAGACGTTCAAGGGCTTCTTCGCGCAGCATCTCATCATCTTCGCCCTGAACCTGAATATTTTCACGTTCATTTTCCAAGCGGCGATGCGCTGCTTCGGCATCTTTGGAAAAGTCGTTTTCGCGTTCCAGATCCTGTGTCGCCTGATCGATGCGTCGGGTCAGTTCTGCCTTCGCATCACCCAGGCGTTTTTCTTCGTTATCCAACTGTTCGCGCGCAATGGACAGGCGGTGCAGTTCGGCTGCTGCTGCCACTTCGGCTTCACGAAGGGCAGGCAGATGGGTGGAGGCTTCAGCCTGAACTTTGGAGGCTTCGGCGGCACGTGACGTTAAGTCATTCACGCGTTTCTCAGCTTCCTTGAAAGCTTTGCGTGCCCCGTCCAGTTCATCCAGTGCATTGCCCCATCGCATATGGAACAGCAGGCTTTCAGCTTTTCGGATACGGTCCGAGATTGTTTTGTATCGGCTGGCCTGACGGGCTTGTTTTTGCAGGTTTTTATGCTGGGCTTCCAGTGTGACCAGCACGTCATCCAGGCGCCCAAGGTTGGTTTCTGCCCCGCGAAGGCGCAGTTCAGCTTCGTGACGGCGTGAATGTAGTCCCGTGATCCCGGCGGCTTCTTCCAGAATCATGCGCCGTGCTTGAGGTTTCGCGCTAATGATCTGCCCGATCTTGCCTTGGGAAACCATGGCGGTGGAGCGCGCCCCGGTCGCTGCGTCAGCAAAGAGAAGCTGGACATCACGCGCGCGCACATCCTGACCGTTAACTTTGTAGTTTGACCCTTTGGATCGTTCAATCCGGCGGGTGACCTGCAGTTCGGCGTCGTCATTAAAAAGGGCCGGGGCTGTGCGTTCTGCATTATCCAGCAGCAGGGCGACTTCGGCCACATTACGGGCCGGGCGGTTGCCGGAGCCTGCAAAGATTACGTCATCCATTTCTCCGCCGCGCATTTGCTTGGCCGATGTTTCCCCCATCACCCAACGCAGCGCTTCAACAAGATTGGATTTTCCACAGCCGTTTGGTCCGACCACACCGGTCAAACCGGTATTGATCAGAAGCTCGGAATGGTCCACGAAGGACTTGAACCCTGTTAAGCGAAGTTTCTTGAACTGAATCAAGGGCGGATGACCTGTCCCAAAAAGAAAAACGACCCCGAATATACGAGGCCGTTTTCAGATAGGCAAATCCAAACTTGTGAAAGTGGCTTACAGCTTGCTTTCGATGATGTTTTTGAATTTCTCATAATCGCCGCCACCTACGACAACCTCGTCATTGATGACGAAGCTTGGAGTGGACTGGATTTTATAGTTATCCATGGCTTCTTTGCGCACAGAGATGATTTTATCCAGCAACTTGGTGTTTTCCAGGCACGAATCGACCTTTTCTTGAGACAGGCCAGCCAGTTTCGCCAGACGGGTAATATCGGCGAGTGGGGTGACGGAACGTGCCCATTTGGATTGCTGCTTCATCAGAAGGTCAACAAATCCATTGTAACGTTCGGGCGCAACACAACGTGAAATCAAAGCTGCAGTTGCCCCAACCCGATCAAATGGGAAATCACGGAAAATCATCTTCACCTTGCCCGTATCAATAAAATCTTTTTTGATTTGTGGCAGGGTTTCAATGTGGAAAGAAGCACAATGCGGGCAGGTCATGGACGCATATTCGATCATGGTGACAGGCGCATTGGGATCACCAAGGACGCGTTCCTCGTATTCCATTTCGGCTTGTGCAGCAAAGGATGCACCGATCATAGCGACGGTGAGGGCGATAAAACGGACAAATTTCTTCACGTGGAAAGCTCCAGACTGTGTGATAATTACTTCAGTTATGGAGAAGCTAGAGGCCGATTGTGGCAAGAAAAGGGTGATCTGATCACAAAAAGTTTACCCGTTGCGCCCTTTTATGACCTTGCCGAGACCTTCAAAAGCGGCGCGCAGGTCCGGATCGCTGATATTGGCAATCATTTTTTTGATGTTGGGGGAGAGTTCAGCCGCTGGTGTAATGCGCGCGGCCATGACCTTGCGCGCTGCCCGATTACCCGTACTGTCGAAATCTTCATAGAAACGTTTAGATATGCGAATTTCAGAAACGGCCGAAAAACCAAAGTGACTGTTAATGCGGAAAATGATCTGCTGGGTATGGTGTTGAATGATGGTGTTGAAGCCTGCACGTACCTTGACATAAAGGGTCCCGTTGTTGCGCGCCTTGGGCGGGAAGGTGACCCGTTCGGCCTGCGTGTTTTTAGCCAGGGCGGACCCGACAATTTCTTCCCAGTTGCGAACGATGGACGCCCCAACCAGACCCAACTGGTTCAGGCCTGGTTCAATCACATCAAAGCTTAAATCTTCGACGCCTTTGGTGCGGGCATGGCGTACCGGGCGGATACGGGTTTTGGAAGTATCGCGGTAATCTTCAGGCAGCAAATGTGGATTGGCGCGTGCAAAGGCTTTTTCAGCATCTTCACGCGCAATCTCTTTGTCCGTATCTGTTGTGGTTTCCAGAATTTGATCCAGATAAGGTTTGCCACGATCTGTTCTAAGCCAGTTATCAAACGCATCGCGAAACTGTTTTAAGGATTTTTTGCGTTTGTTGTCCTGTTTGCGGTACGCATCATCGGTTTTATAGGCTTCCTCACATTGGCGCAAAATCAGGCTGGCTTTATGCTCATTGCCAGCTTTGGCGAGGCAGCGTTCCAGTTTTTGGGCGTGAAGGCGGGCTTTTTCAGAAAACAACCAAGTGCGAAAGCGCTTGGACAGGCTGCGATTTCTGCGTCCTTCTTCTCTGTTGAGGAAATCTTCGATGGTCTGGTTCATGAAAGGCCCTTGAATTCTGAATGCACAAAGCATACTCCTTACCTGTTAAAAACACACGAAAGAAGTTCATGTCAACGCGTGCTGCACAATTATTGGACTGGTATGATCGCGAACGCCGCGATCTGCCTTGGCGGATGGTTCCGGGCAAGAAGGCTGATCCTTATAAAGTCTGGATGAGTGAGATCATGTTGCAGCAAACCACCGTTGCGACCGTGAAATCCTATTACAAAGCTTTTCTTGAAAAATGGCCTACCGTACAGGATTTGGCAGGCGCTGAACTGGATGAAGTCCTGCATGCCTGGCAGGGACTGGGATATTATGCCCGTGCGCGCAATCTGCATAAATGCGCACAGGTGGTGACGCGCGATCACAACGGACGCTTCCCGGAAAGTGAAAAGAAGCTTCTGGATTTGCCGGGGATCGGTCCTTATACCGCAGCCGCTGTGGCCTCTATCGCATTCGGGCTGAAGGCGACGCCGGTGGATGGCAATGTGGAACGGGTGATCTCTCGCCTGTTCAAGGTGGAAGAAACCCTGCCCAAAGCCAAGAAAGAACTGACCGAACTGGCCCAAACCCTGACGCCAACTGAACGCGCGGGTGATTTCGCGCAAGCCATGATGGATTTGGGGGCAACCATCTGTACCCCGAAAAAAGCAGCCTGTGGTTTGTGTCCCTGGATGAAGGATTGTGAAGCACGCTTGAAGGCCGAACCAACTGATTATCCCAGAAAAGAACCCAAGAAACCAAAACCAACAAAGAAAGCGTATGTTTTTTGGCTGACCCGTGCAGATGGGGCGGTGTTGTTGAGAAAACGCCCGGAAAAAGGTTTGCTGGGTGGGTTGATGGAGTTCCCTTCCAGTGACTGGATTGAAAATCTGGTGGATCAGAAAACTGCGCTGCGTCAGGCCCCGGCGGACGCGTTGTGGAAACGCAAGGAAGGTCTGGTCAAACATACCTTTACTCATTTCCATCTGGAACTGAACCCTCTGGTCGGGCGGGTGCAGGGCAATCCCCCTGTGAACGGTCAGTGGGTCCGGATTGAAGATTTGAAAGATCATGCCCTGCCGACCTTGATGAAAAAAGTCTCTAAGCTTGCCATAGAGAGTTAAGGGCCGACTTGCGCATTAAAAATTGTATTGCCTGCTGGTTATGCTAAAAATATATCGGTTTGATTGATGAAGGGGATAGGGTGCATGAGAAATGCAATCGTAACGTTGGGTATTGTTTTCCTTTTGACGGCTTGTGCGGGCGGGCGACCTTCCCCTATCCAGCAATCGGGCATGATGAAAAGGTCCTATGCTGAACCGATTGTGGTTTATCCGGGTGATAGTTTGTCAAATGCAGCGACGAAGGCGATGTCTGCCGCCTCCCTTGCCAATAGTAATGTTGCGATAGCCGAATATAGTTTATTCACTCATGGTCCAGGGTTTTACAGAAGATGGCCACAGAGCCGGAAGCATAAGGTAATTGCGTATGGGTTTCCTGAACGTTGTGGAATGAGAGCAGGCTGGTATGGGGTAGAAAGTGCTGATCTTGCTATTCAAAAAACATTGCAACAGTGTCTGGGTAATGTGGAAAAGCTTGGTAAAGCATTGGATATTAAATGCGGCTGTCAGGTAACTGCTTATAATGATGTTGTTTTTGTTGATCCTGATCGTATGAGCTATCGCTCCTCTTTACCTGCTGTGGCTATGATTGTTGAAAACGGACAGACGCAGGGCAAAGAAATTCAGGGGTTTATTAAATATGATGGTTCTATAGGCAAAGACCTGCCCATCTCTTTCTATAATGAGGAAGGGCGATTGATTTGTGATGGCAAACATAGTGTCAATATGCTGACCATGTCTGGTGATTTTTCTTTATCCTGCTTCAATGGGGCGATGAAAGGCGAGGGCGATTTTCAGGTTGATGGTATGCGTCAGGGCAGAACGTATGGTACGGCAAAGGCAACAACGGGGAATGAAACCATGTATATTGTCTTTGGTCTTTCCGATGATGATTATGAAAAGAAAAAAGCTGAGCTGTTGAATGGTGGTTAGGACGGTCTGTTATCTTGCTGTTTTATGTCTGAGCCTGAGCACGGATGTTCGGGCCGAAAGCAGCTTTATGGATTTATGGTGTCAGTATGGCGGCAAGGGATGTGAAGGTGAAGTTAAGTCCCTGCCCAAGGCCGCGCCTGCGTTAAAATCAGATAAGAACGTTAAAACCAACAATCAGACTTTGCCACAGCTGCCCGGACCCAATCAAACTTTGCCGGGCGCTGTAAAAACATTACCCAAACGACCCGCACAAAAACAGGCTGTGCGCGAACAGGTTAAAACAATTCCGCTGATTAAACGCAACGCAAAGATGGTGAAATCCAAAGGGATGAGTTTTGGGCGCTATTATGCCCTGGTGATTGGCAACAACCGATATCCCCATCTGGATAATCTGAAGACTGCCATTGGGGATGCGAAAGAGGTCGCACGTGTACTGAAACGATCTTATGGGTTTTCAGTGACCAGTCTGGTCAATGCCAGCCGGGATCAGATTATCTCTGCACTTGATGAATATCGCAAAATTCTGAAAAAAGAAGATAATTTGCTGATCTATTATGCAGGTCATGGGTGGCTGGATGAAGAAAGTGAACGTGGTTACTGGCTTCCGGTCGATGCTGATAAAAACACTCGTTCGCGCTGGGTGTCCAATGCGGATGTGACCGATACGCTGAAAGCGTTAAAAGCCAAACATGTGATGGTCGTGGCCGATAGCTGTTATGCCGGGACCTTGACGCGGTCAATTGACAATAAAGTCGCCGGGACGCGGGGGCTGAAACTGACGGAACGACCCAGTGGCTATCTTGAAACATTGATCGGGCGAAAATCACGCACAGTTCTGTCATCTGGCGCTTTGGAACCTGTCAGCGATCAGGGAGGGGGCAAACATTCCGTTTTTGCCCATGCGTTCTTGAAAAGCCTGCAGGAAAATGCCGGGATGATGGACGGCACCCAATTGTTTGGCGATGTCAGAAAGCAGGTTTTGTTAAATGCGCGCCAGACCCCGCAATATTCCAATATTCGTTTTGCAGGCCACGACGTAGGTGGGGATTTTGTTTTCCTGCGTCGTGATCGTTAAGTTAACTGGATACCTGATTACGCCCGGCCTTTTTGGCGCGATATAGCGCCTGGTCGGCCTGTTTCATGACTGCCATCGGGTCTTTTGCGCTGGATGATCTTTCCGCTGCGCCAAAGCTGCTGGTGACCCTGACAACCGTGGCCCCTGATGATTTGGCGTTTTTCTTCGGTTTCTTTTTGGGGCGATCCGCTGCGCGCAGTTTGAAGGATGCTTTTTCTACCCGTTCGCGCACCCGTTCCAGGTGGTCAAGGGCGTGATCAACGTTTCGGCCCGGGAACACAATGGTGAATTCTTCCCCGCCATACCGGTATGCCTTGCCACCGCCTGTGACTTTGGACAGATTGGTTGCGACCATACGCAGGACCTGATCACCCACATCATGGCCGTAGGTGTCGTTGAATTTTTTGAAATGATCAATATCGGCCATGGCGATCACATAGGTTGAACCTAGCTTTTTCATATCTGAAATCAGCGCACGTCGCCCGGGAAGACCCGTCAGTTCATCCATAAAGGCCATGCGATAACTGTCCAGCACGACCCCTAAGATTAGACACAGAAGCCCGGCATTCAGAAACAGGGCTTTTTGCTCGGGGAAATAAAGGGTGGCGATGATGCTGCAGGTGAAGGTTAGCCAGGCGGGATCAGTTGGATTGTCTTTCATCAAGGTGAAGACAGCAAACCAGATCAAGCAGAGGACGAACAGACACAGGCTGATGAACTTGAACGGCTCGGGCAGGGGCGTGTCAAAGAACGGTGGTTGATAGGACAGGTGCATCAGGATTTCTTTGGCGTAAATTCCTCCGTCCCCGTAGCCTGCGAAAAACAGCGCGCTGATTTGGGCGGCCAGAAAACAGATTTTAAGGATACCGGACGACGTAATCACACCGCGATCTGTCCAGAAGGCCAGCAGCCAGATGTTTAGAGGTAAAAGGATGGTGATCCCGACCATGATCAGCCTTGCATTTGCAAATCCACCCAAAATGCAATAGCTCGCAGCCCCTAGACCAAAGGCAATAGCGATATTGCCCCGTCTGAAAAACCAGGCAAATCCAGCGCCGATCAGGCAGATGACATATGGGGCTGTTTCAAGGATGGCTTCAGGGATGTAAGCCCGGGCATCCGGGGTGATAAACAGCCAATAAGTCAGTCCTGTCATAAGGGCGAAAGGAAAGAGGTTGAAGAGTTTACGGCTGAGTATCACGACATTGTGTCCTTTTGTTTTCGCCCATTAGACCCCTTTAAGGTTGCCAAATGGTAAAAACACCATAAGTATCTTCTCAGCAAGGAGCATTGAAATGAGCGATAAAATCAAAAAGACCGATGAAGAATGGCGTGAACAGCTGAGCCCGGAAGCCTATGTTGTCTGTCGTCAACAAGGTACAGAGCGGGCCTTTACCGGGAAATATTGGGATGCCAAAACCATCGGCACCTATAAGTGCGCGGGTTGCGGTGAACCGTTGTTCCGGTCTGAAACAAAATATGATTCCGGCAGTGGCTGGCCAAGTTTTTTTGAACCGATGAACGGCGAAAGCGTGGAAGAACACCGCGATGAAACCCATGGGATGATCCGCACCGAAGTTCATTGTTCCAAATGTGATACGCATCTGGGGCATGTCTTCCCTGATGGTCCGGCGCCAACGGGTTTGCGTTACTGTATCAATTCCCTCTCCCTCGATCTCGATGAAGACTGAGCTTTAAACGAACGTGAATATCTGGGCACTTGCCTTTCCCATTATCCTGTCCAACATCACCATTCCATTGCTGGGCGCGGTCGATGCGGCTGTGATGGGGCATATGGAAACAGCTGCCTATTTGGGCGCGGTTGCCATCGGGGCGCTGATTTTTGATTATATCTATTGGGGCTTCGGCTTTTTAAGGCTGTCGACCACCGGACTGGCGGCACAAGCGCTGGGCCGTGGTGATGGCGATGAAGCACGCGCGATTTTTGGCCGTGCTGCCTTGATCGCTGTATCCGGTGCCCTGTTGTTGTGGATCAGCCAGTCCTTCCTGTTTCTGGCGGCTAAAGAAATTCTTGAAGCCAGTGACGAGGTGGAACGACTGGCAGAGATATATTTTGATATCCGTATCTGGTCTGCCCCTGCGGCCCTGATGAACTATGCGCTGATGGGCTGGATACTGGCGAAGAAAGATGCGCGAGGGGTGCTGATCCAGCAGGTTGCCATCAACATCATCAATGTGGTGCTGGACCTCTGGTTTGTCATGGGCCTGGGGCATGGGGTTGAAGGTGTGGCCCTTGCCACCGTGATTGCGCAATATGTCGGCCTTGGTATCGGCTTTTTGATCCTGAAAAAGAATTTGAATGGTCTGTCTGGGTCCTGGCAGGTCGCACGTATTTTCCGTCTGGATGAAATGAAAAAACTGATGGGGATGAACCTTGATTTGTTTATCCGTACCATCTGTTTGCTGACAGCCTTTGGTTGGTTCAGCGCGCAAGCGGCAAAGCTTGGCGATGTGACGCTGGCGGCCAACGCGATCCTGTTGCAGTTTCAGCAATTTACATCCTATGCGCTGGATGGGTTTGCCCATGCGGTCGAGGTCTTAAGTGGCCATGGGGCGGGCAAGAAGGACCGTAAGGAATTCAAGCAAGTCGTTGTTCAATCAACCAGGCTCGCGGCCTTGTGCGCGTTCATCTTCAGTGCTGTTTATTTTGTGGGTGGGGAGCTGATCATTTCCTGGTTCAGTAATATCGAAGCGGTTGTGATGACGGCAGAGACTTATCTGATCTGGGCGATCATGCTGCCGATTGTCTCGGTCTGGAGCTTCCAGCTGGACGGTATTTTCTTTGGCCTGACCCAAACCAAGTCGTTGCGCAATATGATGGTTTTGTCATTGGGACTTTATATCCCCTTAAGCCTTTACCTGCTTGATCAGTTTGGAAACCATGGATTATGGGCGGCGTTTACCATTTTTATGGGATTGCGCGCTATAACCTTAGGGATGATCTTTCCATCGATTGAGAAGAAGGTTTTTGCATGATCACCCGACGGGCCTTTCTGGCCGGATGTTTACCTGCTGCCCTGACGGCCTGTTCCACCAATGAAATCGTGCGCACGATCGAGGCTGCAGCACGTGGCGGGTCACTAAGCGGTGCCGTTCGCAATGTGGCAACCAACAAGGCCTACAGCTGGGCACGCAACCCAAAAACGATCATTCGGGACTTTGAACGGCTGGATGAATTCGCCAAGAAATTCCTGGGCGATGTGGTGGAAGTCTGGGGCGAAGAAAATGCAGCGACCCCAAGCGAGAAAGTCTATGTCAAATATGGCGATCAGTATAAATCACGCGGGATCATTGATTTTGAAAATTCGCTCGTACGGGTGGAAACGCTGGTACCGGATCATCTGAAAGAAGCCATCAGGGTCACGCTTTTGTCACCGGATGATCCCAGTTCAGTTGATCTGTTTTCCGATAAATCCGTCAAGCTGGGCGGCGTGCCGTTTTTGTATAATCAGGTGGTGGACCATGACGGCAAATCGATCCGCTGGGAATGGCGGGCAAACCGTTACGCGGACTATCTGATCAAACATAAAAAGCAGGTGGTATCGATTAAGCTGGATGACGGATCAACGGTCACCAAAACCTTTGTGGAATTCCCGCTAAAACGGGCGCATAACACCACGCGCCAGCATCGTTATGGCCCCTTGGTTTCCCAATATGCCAGCCAGTATAAGATCGAACAGGCTTTGGTCTATGCCATCATCAAGACGGAAAGTAACTTTAATCCCTATGCAGTCAGTTGGGTGCCTGCCTATGGGCTGATGCAGATTGTACCAAAAACGGCCGGACGTGATGCGCATGAGGTTGTTCACGGGCGTCCCGGCACGCCGTCCCGGCAATATCTGTTTGATGCGAAGAATAACATCCGCATGGGATGTGCCTATCTGCATATCCTGCAGACCCGTTATCTGGTGGATGTGTCCAACCCGCTATCGCGTCATTATTGTGTGATTGCGGCTTATAACGGCGGAGCAGGCAATGTGTTACGGAGCTTTCATGGTGATCGCAAACAGGCTTTCGCGCTGATAAACCAAAGCAGCCCGGCTGCGGTCTATCAGCGCTTAAAGACAAAAATGCCCAAGGAAAGCCAACGCTATCTGGATAAAGTGTTAAAGGCGAAGAAAGCCTACGTTTAGAACTTAACCCAAAGACTTGGTTGCCATCTCGAACGTGTCGTTGGACAGGCCGTCGGTGTCGATGATACGCTGCAACTGTGCTTTCATCAGTTCTTGTCGTTTTTCATCAAATCGACGCCATTTACCCAGCGGCGCAATCATGCGCGCGGCAATTTGCGGGTTGATCTTGTCCAGTTCAATCACTCGGTCGGCCTGAAACTCATAGCCCTGTCCCTTTGCATCATGGAAATGCAGCGGGTTGGCCATGGCAAATACACCGACGAGGGAGCGGACCTTGTTCGGGTTTTTGATGGAAAAGGCTTCGTGATCCAGCAGGGATTTCACCTTATCCAGCGTGCTTGGTTTTGAAGACATGGCCTGTACGGACAACCATTTATCCACCACCAACGGATCATCTTTGAAACGGCTATAGAAATCAGCCAGCACTTCTTCGCCCACGCTGCCTTCTTTGTTGGACAGGATGGTCAATGCGGCCATGCGATCCGTCATGTTGTTCGCGTTGTGATATTGTGCGGTGATCAGGGATGTTGTGGCCGGATCATTCAATTCACCCAGATAGCCAAGGCATACATTTTTAAGGGCACGCTCGCCCGCAGATTTGGCATCCGGGCTGTAAGGAGTATCGCTTCGAAGTTTGCGATAAGTTTCCTGCAAGGTTTCTTTCAGGTCCTGCGCGATAAAGATGCGCAGGGCTTCGCGTGCGCCATGGATCGCAACCACATCAACGATTTCCATCTGATCGGCCAGATAGCTTTCAGCCGGAAGCAGCAGGGAAAGTGCGATATAGTCGTTATCAAGGCTTGCATCTTCCAGTGTGGCTTTCAAGGCATCAATGAAACGCTGATCTTTCTGTACTTCACCTGCGTTCTGGAAGGTCTTGATCATTTCTAACAGCAGGTCGGTGGCATAGGATTGTGCGGCTTCCCAACGGGCAAATTCATCATTGTCATTTGCCATCAGGAAAGCCAGATCATCGCGACTGTATGGGGCTTTCAGCTTGATGGGGGCAGAGAAACCACGATTTAGAGAAATCACGGGTTCTTCGGTGATATTGTTGAATGTGAAGGTCTGGCTTGCTTCATTCAGTGACAGAACTTCACTGTACAGGTCTGATCCGTCCTTGCCCACAAGCCCGATGGCGATCGGCATATGCATAACCTCTTTCACATCCTGCCCCGGTGTCGGGGCAAGGGTTTGGGAAAGGGTGAGGGTGAATTGTTTGGCAGCCCCATCATAATTCCATCTGGCGGTGACTTCGGGTGTGCCTGCTTGGGAATACCACAGCTTAAACTGTTTCAGGTCAATACCGGAGGCATCCATCATGGCAGCCGCAAAGTCATCACACGTTACAGCCTCCCCATCATGGCGTTCAAAATAAAGCTTCATGCCTTTCTGGAAGTTTTCTTCCCCTAAAAGCGTGTGCATCATTCTGATAACCTCGGACCCTTTGTTATAAACGGTGGCGGTATAGAAATTATCAATGGCGATATACTGGTCCGGGCGCACCGGATGGGCCAGTGGCCCAGCATCTTCTGGGAATTGCCCGCCACGCAGGACTTTGACATTGCCGATCCGTTCTGTAGCACGGGACCGCATGTCAGATGAAAATTCCTGATCGCGGAAAACCGTTAGACCTTCTTTTAGCGATAACTGAAACCAGTCCCGGCAGGTCACCCGGTTGCCTGTCCAGTTGTGGAAATATTCATGCGCAATCACGCCTTCGATCCCGGCGTAATCCTGATCGGTGGCGGTGTCGGATTTCGCCAGAACGTACTTGGTGTTAAAGACGTTCAGGGATTTATTTTCCATCGCGCCCATGTTGAAGTCACTGACGGCGACGATGTTATAAAGGTCCAGGTCATATTCCAGCCCAAAGCGGTCTTCATCCCACTTCATGGATGCTTTCAGGCTTTCCATCGCCCAGTCACAGCGGTCTTCATTGCCATGTTCGACAAAGATACGCAGATCAACTGTGTTGCCGGATTTGGTGATAAAGGTGTCATCCACACGGGCCAGATCACCTGCAACCAACGCAAAGAGATAGCTTGGTTTGGGGAAGGGGTCATTCCAGACGCAGACGTGTTGGCCGTCTTCAGCCTCACTTTCTTCCACCAGATTACCGTTGGACAGCATGACCGGGCAGGTATCCTTATCAGCAATGATCGTGACGTTAAAGCGCGTCATCACATCTGGGCGGTCCTGGAAATAGGTGATGCGGCGAAAGCCCTGGGCTTCACATTGGGTGCAGTAATTCCCGCTGGACTGATAAAGACCGGACAGTTGCGTGTTGCCCTTCGGATCAATTTCTGTTTCCACAACCAGTTCAAATCGTTCCGGCAGGTCCGTCAGGGTTAGTTTGTCGCCTTCGATGGCATAATCATTTTCTGAAAGTGTGCGGCCATCAAGTGCGATGCTTAGAAGCTTCAAATCTTCCCCATCCAGAACAAGGTCTGTGCCCTCGCCGTCCTGATAATAAGTCGCTGCGGCTAAAACGCGCGTGCTTTCAGGTTCCAGATCAAAGACAAGGTCAAGGCTATCGACCTGAAAGTTTGGTTTTGCGTAATCTTCCAGGCGGATTGTTTTGGGCTGTTCGGTTTTCATTATGGGGCCTTTAACGGGTAATGTGGGCGCGGATCAGTTCCTGATTATCCTGATTGGATAAAAGAACAAGGCTTTCTTTGGGGTTAAGCTGCTGAACTTCGGCTTCGACGGTGTCATTTAAGCGACATTCATTTCGAAAGACGATGTCAAGTGCGCGGGGCTGAAACGGATGTTTACACCCTTCTGCTGCGGAACTTAACGCCCATTCTATTAAGGTGGTATTATTGACGTGATTGTAAAGGTCGATATCACCAAGGCGCGGTTTAAAGGGCGGCATAGGGATACCGATAAAAGGTTTATCAATGGATCGTTTCTGGAATTCAATCGGTTTGGGTCCGGCGTCCGGCATGCGCGCCTGGACAAATTCCGGCCAGTCTGCCATGGCGCGTTCTTCCAGATCAAACAAGGCGAAGGTGGTCAGTGCGGTTGCAATCACCATATTATTTTCATCACGCAGGCGATAAAAGCGATTGCCGAATTTGCCTTGCAGGCCCGCATACCAGGTTTCAACGGCAATAGCGTCACCTTTGCGTGGATAGTGGCGCACAAAAACGGCCAAGCGGGCCAGCACCCAGGCAAGGTCGGTGCCTTGCAGGCTTTCCATACCAAGGTTCAGAAGGGTAGAATTTCGAAAGGCGGCTTCTTGCAGATATTCTGCAACACTGCAGATTGAAAATAAACCATTGGGACAGATTTCTGAAACCCGAACATGGAAAATTTCCTGGCCTAGCGTCGGCGGGGCCTTGGCATTTGCAACTTTCGCCCAATCAATCATATGGCAATCCCTCTTTTTTCTTGTTATGTAGAAGCCAAATTTCTTTTAAGTCAAGGATGAAGCTATGACCACACGTGTAAAATGGGTTGAAGACCGCACATTTATCGGCACCTCCAACAGCGGCCATGCTGTTGTTATGGAAGCCAAAGGCGCAGATCAGGGCAGCGTTGGCCCCAGCCCGATGGAGATGTTACTGCTGGGTATGGGCGGCTGCACGACCTTCGATGTGGTTCATATTCTGGGTCGTATGCGTGAAAATGTTGTGGATTGCGAAGTCGAAATCGATGGTACACGTGCTGATGAAGACCCCAAGGTCTACACCAAAATCCATGCGCATTTTAAAGTGACGGGTCATGGCCTGAAAGAAAAGAAGGTCAAACAGGCGGTTGAACTGTCGGCTGAGAAATATTGCTCTGCCTCCATCATGATGGGTGCAACCGCTGAGATCACGCACGATTTTGAAGTGATTGACCTGGATGAGTGACCCTGTGTCCCGGCGCAGGCCGGGACCTTTTGAAGTCAGCGCTAGCTGTTAACCAGCCCCCGGCCTTCGCCGGGGAACGGTGTTATTTGGGACTTAACTCCCCACCAGCTCATGCCAGCCTTCTTCTGTCAGCACATTGACACCAAGGTCTTCGGCCTTTTTAAGCTTGGACCCGGCACTACCCCCAGCAACCAGATAATCCGTCTTTTTCGAAACGGACCCGGATACCTTGGCCCCTAAGCTTTCTGCCTTTGCTTTGGCTTCGGCGCGCGTCATGGTGACCAGTGTTCCGGTGAAGACGACGGTTTTGCCTGCAACCGGGCTGCCGTCTGTTTTGGGCACTTCAAATTCTTCGATGGTGAGCTGGTTATCCAAATCCTGCATCACATCGCGATTATGCTGTTCATCGAAAAATTCAATAATATCCTGCGCCATGGAGGCCCCGATGCCGTCAATGGCGATCAGGTCGGTGTAAGCCGTGCTTTCTTGATCATGGGCGGCCAGCATGGCGTTATACCAAGCATCAAAGCTTAAGTAGTTCTTTGCCAATGTACGTGCAGTCGCCTGACCCACCTGACGGATGCCGAGGCTATAGATAAAACGATCCAGGCCGATGGTGCGGCGTTCTTCAATCGATGCTTTCAGGTTACTGACCGATTTTTCTTTCCAGCCATCCCATGTGGCAATGGTGTCGGCATGATCACCTAGGCGGAAGATATCGGCGGGCGTGGTGATCAGCTTTTTCTCCCAGAATTTTTCGATATTCTTGGTGCCAAGGCCTTCCATATCAAAGGCGTTGCGTGACACAAAATGTTTCAAACGTTCAACGGCTTGGGCCGGGCAGATCAGACCACCTGTGCAGCGCACGTCCACTTCACCTTCTTCACGCACGGCATGTGATCCACATTCCGGGCATTCGCTCGGGAAGACATAAGGCACACTGTCAGCCGGGCGTTTGTTCATGACGACTTCCACCACCTGTGGGATCACGTCGCCTGCACGCTGGATGACGACCGTGTCACCCACCTGCACGCCTTTGCGTTCCAACTCATCCTTGTTGTGGAGTGTCGCGTTGGACACAACCACACCGCCTACAGTGACGGGTTTCAGCCGAGCAACCGGGGTCAGCTTACCTGTGCGACCGACCTGAATGTCGATGGCTTCCAGTACTGTCTGGGCTTTTTCTGCCGGAAACTTATGCGCAATGGCCCAACGTGGGGAGCGTGAGACAAATCCCAGTCGTTCCTGCCAGTCCAGACGGTTGACCTTATAGACCACGCCGTCGATATCATAAGGCAGATTGGCGCGTTCATCATTGATGTGGTTGTAAAGCGTCATGATGTCTTCAAGGTTGTGGCAGACCTTGGTCAGTGGATTGACCGGGAAGCCCCATTCTTTGAACGTATCAATCACGCCCATCTGGGTATCAGACAACGGCGCACTCAACTCCCCCCAGGCATAGGCAAAGATACGCAACGGGCGTTGCTTGGTGATGCTGGTATCTAGTTGACGCAGTGATCCAGCAGCCGCATTTCTGGGGTTGGCAAAGACCTTGGCGCCTGCATCTTCTTGCTTTTTGTTGAGTGCGAGGAATTCATCTTTCGCCATATAGACTTCACCGCGAATTTCCACCACATGGGGCACACCTGCGGGCAGCTCAAGCGGCAGTTCTTTCAGCGTCAGGATGTTGCGCGTAACATCTTCGCCTTCCGCGCCATCGCCCCGGGTTGCAGCCTGTTTGAACTTGCCGTTTTCATATCGCAGGGAAATGGAAAGCCCATCGATTTTGGGTTCGGCCACGATATCCAGATCATCTGTGTCGCCAAGGCCAAGGAAGCGGCGAATGCGATCCTGAAAATCCTGCACATCTTCTTCGTTAAAGGCATTGCCCAAGGACAGCATGGGTACCGCGTGTGTGATTTTGGAAAAGCCGGATTGCACGGCGGCTCCGACCTTTTCGCTTGGGCTGTCTTTACGTTTTAGATGCGGGAATTTTTCTTCCAATGCCGTGTTGCGCAGACGCAGGGCGTCATATTCCCCATCACTGATGGTCGGGGCATCATTCTGATAGTAGCGTTTGTCATGTTCATGAATTTCTTTCGCCAATGCCTTGAGTTCGGCATAGGCGTCAAATTCAGTCAGTTCATCGACTGAAAGATCACGTAAGCTTTTGATGGCCATATTTATTTAAACCGCGTTTAAAAGTGTGTCTGCTGCTGCCCGTGCTTCGGTGGTGACATGTTCACCTGAAATCATCCGGGCAATTTCTTCGGTACGTTCGTTGTCATTCAGCGGACGAATGGTCGAGGTCACAGACCCGCCTGTCTCGCTTTTTGAAACCTGTAAATGGTGGTTGCCGCGCGCGCCCACTTGTGGGGAATGGGTGACCACAAGCACCTGCACATCTTCAGCCAGTGCGCCCAGTCGTTCACCAACGGCTGCGGCGGTCGCCCCGCCAATTCCGGCATCGACTTCGTCAAAGACAAGGGTGGGGATGGGGTCGGCCTGGGCCAGAACTACCTTCAAGGCCAGCATAAAACGTGAGAGTTCCCCGCCGGATGCGACCTTGGCAATGGGGCCAAGCGGCGCGCCAAAGTTGGTGGAAATTTCAAAGGCGATCTTGTCACACCCTGTTTCGTTCCAGTCATCCTGATCCAGCTTGATAATGGTGGTCCCGAACGTTGCGCCCCCCAGTTTCAGCGGGCCAAGTTCGTTATTGACGGCGCGATCCAGACCGGAAGCCGTCTTGCGGCGTTGCGCGCCCAGTTCTTCGGCGATTTGAATATAGGCGTTGCGCTTTTCTGTTTCTTTAGTACGCAGGTCCTGCAAGGCGCTGTCGCCTGCTTCAACGGCTTCAAGCTGCGCAACGAAACGGTCTTTCAAGCCCGGCAGTTCGGTGACCGGAACATCGTGTTTGCGCGCCGCACCGCGAAGGGCAAAGAGCCGTTCTTCAATGGCTTCGAGATGGCGCGGGTCCAGGTCAACTTCGTTACTGGCACGTTCCAGCTGCTGAATACCGATGGAGGCATATTCAGAGGCTTTATCCAGCGTTTCCAGCACTTCATCCAGACGGCCTTCGGCTTTTTCGGCGATCCGTTCCAGATGGCGCAAGCTATTTCGCAGCATGGTTTCCACACCCTTGTGGGCGTAAAGTTCGTTATGGGCCTGTTTCAACCCTTCCAGCAGCTTTTCCCCGTGCATCATCATCTGACGCTGGTTGGCGAGGTCTTCTTCTTCGCCTTCCTGTGGGGCAAGCTGGGTCAATTCTTCTACCATATGGCGCAGATAT
Organism: Terasakiella sediminum; assembly: GCF_033100395.1. Taxonomy (NCBI): domain Bacteria; kingdom Pseudomonadati; phylum Pseudomonadota; class Alphaproteobacteria; order Rhodospirillales; family Terasakiellaceae; genus Terasakiella; species Terasakiella sediminum. The sequence continues at coordinate 94,060 of NZ_JAWLVJ010000011.1, forward strand.
TCTTCATCCGCGCGCGCTTTTTCTAGCGCTGCTTCGGCTTCGATACGTTCTTTTTCAACTGCGCGCCATTCCCGATAGATGCCTTTGGTTTTGCCAGCAAGGCCTGTCAGATTGCCAAACAGGTCTAGAAGGCCACGGTGGGTCGCCGGGTTCATCAGGCCTTGGGTATCAAATTGTCCGTGGATTTCTACCAAAGCAGCACCAGCCTGGCGCAGCAAGCTGACACTGACGGGCTGATCATTGATATAGGCACGCGAACGCCCATCGCTGTTGACGACACGGCGCAGGACCAGTGTGTCGTCACGTTCGATATCGGCTTCGTCCAGAATGTCCCAGAAGGGGTGATCGGCGGGCAGGTCAAATTCCGCACTAACGCTGCCTTTGTCACTGCCATGGCGCACAAGGGCACTGTCGGCACGTGCACCAAGGGCAAGGCCTAAGCTGTCCAGCAGGATGGATTTACCCGCACCGGTTTCCCCGGTCAGGACACACAGACCGTTTTTAAAATCTACATTCAGTTTGTCGATCAGGACAATGTCGCGAATAGAAAGGCGATGCAGCATGGTTAGGACCGCTTATTCCCAGAATTTCCACCAAGAACTCTCACGCTCTGCCTGAAGTTGTTCTCGTTCTTCAGGGGGCAAAGCGTTTTCTGCGGCGATACCGTCTTGTTCTTCCAAGACTTCAAGGGCGTCCTTTTTATCAAACGGCCAGTACCAGCTGGGTTCTTCTTTTTCTTTGACGCGTTTGCGTTCCACAATCTGATAGGAATCTACATACCATTCAGACCCCGGGAAGTTATGGCCCAATACAGCCGCAGTGCGTTTAGCTTCGTCATCCAGGCCCAGCTGGATATAGCATTCGATCATACGGTGAAGGGCTTCAGGTACGTGGGTTGTGGTTTGATAATGCTGTACAACGGCCTTAAAGCGGCTAAGCGCTGCAATACATTGGTTACGTGATGTGTAATAACGCCCGATCTCCATTTCCTTACCTGCCAGGTGGTCGATGGTCAGGTCCAGCTTGATGCGGGCATCACGGGCATATTTGCTGGTCGGGAAGCGTTTGATTAGTTCCTTAAAGGTCTGTTGCGCCTGATCTGTCATCAACTGGTCACGTCCAACATCCGAGATTTGTTCGTAATACGACAGGCCCTTCAGGTAGGTTGCGTAAGGCACGTCTTTGTTGGATGGATGCAGCTGGATAAAGCGATCAAGCGCGATCACCGCTTCGTCATATTTTTCGTTTTCATAATGGGCATAGGCCGCCATCAGCTGGGCTTTGGTTGCCCAGACGGAATAAGGGTGCTGACGTTCAACTTCATCAAACTTTTGGGCTGCTTCTTCATATTCTTTTGCCAGCAAAGCGTTATGACCGTCGTTATAGAGCTGTTCGACAGGGCTTTCGACATATTCTTCAGCCTCTTCCGTAGAAGAACAGGCGCTTAAAAGGGTCAATGCCAATAACGGTGTGGCGATATATTTGAGCGAGCGTTGAGAGAAATATTTCATCTAAAGTCTATCATCTATGGCCGTGTTATGAAGATTAGCCGAGACTATACCAAGAAAGGTGGTTTTGTCTCTATTCATTTGTAGTGATCTAACAAAAAAGACCCTGAACGCAAGGTCCAGGGTCTAAGTTGTTTTAGTGAGTGATTGATTTCTCAAGCAGATTTGCTTTTGCGCTGTTCTGTGTAAGCGGCATCAAGATCTTCAACTGTCATCGGAACGATAGACCAGGCATCCTGATCCGCCATGAGTGCGCGCAGCAGTTGGTTGTTCATATAGTGGCCCGTGCAAATCCCGGTGAAGTGACCGATGATCGGCATGCCAGCCAGTGCCAAGTCGCCAACTGCATCCAGAATTTTGTGGCGTACGCATTCATTTTCAAAACGCACACCGCCTTCGTTCATCACGCCATCGGCGCTGACAACAACAGCGTTATCAAGCGAGCCACCGCGGGCCAAGCCTTGGCTACGCATATATTCAACTTCCTGCAGGCGGCAGAAGGTGCGCGCACGAGACAGCTCTTCTTTAAAGACGCCGCGGCCCATGTGAATTGTTTGTTCCTGACGGCCAATGGTTGGATCATCAAAATCAATTGTGACATCCAGAACAGACCCTTCGCCTGGCTGATAGCCCGCGAAACGGCCATTGTCTTCAACACTGACCGGTTTTTCAATGCGAATGGCTTTGCGTGGGGCATCCAGTTCTTTTGTGCCTGCACATTCGATCAGGAAAACAAAAGGTGCAGCGCTGCCGTCCATGACAGGCATTTCAGGACCGTTGATTTCTACCAGCAGATTGTCGATGCCAACGCCAGCAAGGGCGGCCATCAGATGTTCGATCGTTGCAACAGTGACACTGTCTTTGTTGCCGATTTTTGTGCAGAGAACGGTTTCAACAACATTGTCATAAGTGGCCGCGATTTCCGCGCCGTTCCCTGCAATGTCGGTCCGTTTGAAAATGATGCCTGTGTCAGCTTCGGCGGGCTTGAGCGTGATGGACACTTTCTCACCAGAATGGAGCGCGATACCCGAACAATTGATCGGTGTTTTTAAAGTTTTCTGACGGAGAACTTTAGCTGCTTTCTGGTTTGAAATCTTGGTCATGACGCCCCTTTCGATTGTCGGGTAGGTTATTACCCATAATTCTTATACTGAATTATTAACCAAGGATGGGAAAGAACTCAAATCAAGCTTTGTTACATTTTGTTACAACGCAATATGGTTGTAAGTTGTTGAAATAAAAGCCGGTCTTCGTTGTACGCACGCATGTGCGAAACAAAGACCGGCTTCAAGTCACGTTGTTTCGAAATAACCCGTGGTTATCTCAAGGGACCAATTAAGGCAGAACGGATCCCTTCAGGGCAGACCTGTTGGTTTAACAGGTCCTGGCCCTTAGTTGGCCTGACGGCGCAAGAAGGCTGGAATATCCAACAGGTCGTCTTCGGCCTGCTGTGATGAAACCGTTGTGCGATCAGCAGGCGATACATCAAAGCTAGGCTGTGACATTTCGTGAATTTCTGCTGTCGGCTTTGGCTTTTGCGCTTTGGAGGCACGACCTGTTACACGGTCAAACAGGGAACGTGCTGCACTTGGCGCTTCGTCAATTTCTTCTGCTTTTGGCTCAGCCGTAAAAGGATTGTGTGCTTCCACTGGTTCTTCTACATGTGAAACTTCAGTTGCAGCCGGTGGGATGAACGGGGCACGTTCCTGTTGAACAGGGGTGCTTTCACGCAGGGTGTTCTGGATGCGCATGGCAACCTGTTCTGCGTTTACGGCAACATTTTCTTCAACCGTTTCTTCAACAACGGGTTCTTCCTGAATAACGGCTGCCGCCGCTGTTGCTTGCGCAACCGTTTGGGCCGCAGGTTGGGATACAGGCTGTGCGACAGACTGCATGGACAGAACTTTGGACGCCACAGTTTGTGCAACGGTCATCTGTTTCGGATCAGCCGCAGGTGCCGCTGGTTTTGGCATCATGCGTGGGGCGGGTGTTTCTTCAGTCACGTCCAGAACGCGCGGTTGTGGGTTTTCAGCTTCTTGCGCATCAATGCCAGTAGAAACCACAGAAACACGCATCTTGCCGTTCAGGCTTTCATCCAGTGTTGTGCCGAAGATGATGTTGGCGTCGCCGTCAACTTCTTCGCGGATACGGTTGGCTGCTTCGTCAACTTCAAACAGGGAAATATCCATGCCGCCTGTGATGTTGATCAGGACGCCTTTGGCACCTTTCATGGTGCTGTCGTCCAGCAGTGGGTTAGAGATCGCAGCTTCAGCCGCTTCGATCGCACGACGTTCGCCTTCGGCTTCGCCTGTGCCCATCATGGCTTTACCCATTTCCATCATGACAGTTTTGATGTCAGAGAAATCAAGGTTGATCATGCCTGGGCGAACCATCAGGTCGGTTACGCCACGCACGCCAGAGTGCAGAACTTCGTCCGCCATCTGGAAAGCTTCGGCAAATGTTGTGTTTTCCGTCGCGATACGGAACAAATTCTGGTTCGGGATCACAATCAATGTGTCCACGTATTTTTGCATTTCTTCGATGCCGGCTTCTGCCAGACGCATGCGGTGCACACCTTCAAACTGGAAAGGTTTGGTCACAACGCCAACGGTCAGAATGCCTGCTTCGCGTGCTGCATGTGCAATGACGGGTGCGGCACCTGTACCTGTCCCGCCGCCCATGCCAGCAGTGATAAAGATCATGTTGGAACCGGAAATCTGCTGCATGATGTCATCGATAGATTCCAGTGCGGCATCACGGCCTACATCAGGTTTTGACCCTGCACCCAGACCGGATGTCAGGTTTTCACCCAATTGAATGCGGTGATCTGATTTGGATTGTGTCAGTGCTTGCGCATCTGTGTTGGCAACGACGAATTCAACGCCTTCCAACTGCGACTGGATCATGTTGTTGACGGCATTGCCGCCTGCACCACCGACACCAATGACGGAAATGCGTGGTCCTGTCTGGACCGGAGCCGGTTGATTTTCCGGTGCTTGAAAGTTAATAGCCATTTTTTTCTGCCCTTTGTTTAAAACAACGTGTGTGACTGCCTTGTTATCGCTCTCACCGATCCCTCTTTTGGTGAGGGTTATCGGGGTATTCTTCGTAGTTTATTCTCTAAATCTAAAAATTTTGTTTAAACCAGAAGCCTAATTTTCCAAAAAGACTGTTCGGGTCCGGTCCGGACTGGGTTGTGCCCATGGGCCACATCCCCTGTTTTTCGTTTGCGTATTTCAAAAGACCTACGCAGGTTGAAAATTCCGGGCCGCTTGTTGCATCTGCCAGACCGGGTAGTTTTTGTGGTCGTGCCAGACGAATTTTTTTGTTGAGGATACGGGCCGCCAGTTCGGGAACCCCGCGCAATTGCGACGCCCCACCTGTTAAAACGACCTGACGTCCGACGGCTTTATCAAAACCACTTTGTTCCAAACGTTCACGGACCAGCTCAAATGTTTCTTCAAGGCGCGGCTGGATGATGCTGACCAGCATGGAACGTGATGCTGTGGTTCCTTCTGCATCATCTTCTTCCCCCAAAACAGGGACGCGCAAAATTTCATGATCATCGCTTGGCGCTGGCAGGCAGCTGCCGAATTTGGTTTTCATGCGTTCTGCATGCGCAATCGGTGTGTTCAGCCCACGTGATACATCGTTTGTCACTTGCGTTCCGCCCACCGGGATGCTGTCCACATGGACCAGTTCACCTTCAATGAAAACCGCGATGTCCGTGGTGCCGCCGCCCATATCAACGACGCAGACACCCAGATTGACTTCATCATCGACCAAGCAGCCTAGACCGCTGGCATAAGCCGCAACCACTTCTTCTTCCACATCCAGGTGGCAGCGCTCCAGACATGTCTTCAAATTCTGGACCGCACTTGAATTGGCTGACACCATATTCATACGCACACCAAGACGGTCGCCTGCCATACCGCGTGGGTCGCGCACGCCATGTTCGCCGTTGATGGCAAATTCTGTGGGCAGCGTATGCAGCAACACATGGTCTTTCGGTACCTGACCTTGCGCGCGTGCTTGTGTAAACAGGCGCTGTACATCAGGATCGCTGATTTGTGCGGCATGCACATTGGTTTCCACATCATGCAGGTTGGCTTGTGGATGTCCGCCAGAAAGGGAAACGATGACACGGTCAATGGTGTCATCTGCCATCTCTTCGGCGACATGGACCGCACTGCGAATGGATTTTTCAGCCGCTTCCATATCCACGATAACGCCACGGCGCAGGCCATTGGCGATTTGGTGCGACAGGCCAATAATTTCAGGATCCGTGCCGGAACCTTGGCGCGCGACAAAGCACGACACCTTGGTGGTGCCGATGTCCAGGGCCGCAATCAGGCCGTTTCTGGTTTTTTTTGTCACGTGTTGCATTCCAAAATTATTCAAAACTAGATGAGCTTTACGGAGCCCAACCTATGTATCTTGCCCCAGTAATGGTTTACGAATGGTTTCCAAATCGTCGATTTTTATTAAAATCCGGTCAGGAAGACGCATATCAACGGATGCGAGTTCCTTTTCAAACAATGCATGTTCCTTGGTGTAAATCGCCAGACGAGACCAGGCCTTTTCCGGGTGCTCTTCCGGCAGGCGGATGGTGAAGTCATTTTCCATCACGATGTCCCAGCGACGGTCTGATACCCGAACGGCAGCTTTCACTTTTTTGTTCAACTCTGGCTCCGATCGCAAAATTGCCAGCACGTCCTGTGCATGTTTCGGTGCGCCCTTACCAACGACCAACGGCAGGTGGGCAAAGACATTGATGTCATCACCACCTGTCAGGATGACGTCCCCATCCTTGTTGATCAGGGAAAAGGTCTTGTCATGCTGCCACATGGCGGTTGGACGGTGTTCGTTCAGGCTGATATGGATGATATCCGGTAACTGGCGTTCAACAGAAGCAGTTGCCACCCAGGGCAAAGCCTCAATGCGTGCCCGAAGCGTTTCAGGATCGGCTTCCAGAATAGGTTGATCCAGTTCCAGGTTGACCACAGCGCGCAGATCAGAAAGCGGCGTGTTTTTGCGCCCTTCAACCATCACATCTTTGAGGATAAAACCAGATGATGCAGTTGCATTGATCGCAGCATGTTCCACACGGCTGGAGGCCAGGTCCGCCAGACCTGTTTTCACCGCATAGGTCATCAGCGCGGCCATCAGTCCCAGAACGGCACTCAGCGCAATTGGCTTAAACGCCGTCTTGCGCCAGATCGGGGTGCTGCGCTTGCGCTTGTTTTTGGATTGAACGCTTAGCTGTCGCATTGTGCTTCCTCTACCATCCATGCAACCAGTTTCGGGAAGGAAATATCAACAGCCGCTGCCTGTTCCGGCACCAAAGAGGTAGGCGTCATGCCGGGCTGGGTGTTGACTTCCAGAATGTATAGTTCGCCTTTTTCATCGTCATATCTGAAGTCCGCGCGGGATACACCGCGACAGCCCAATGTGTTGTGGGCCAGTTCAGACATGCGTTTGACTTTTTCTTCGACATCGGCCGGGATATCGGCAGGCACCACATGGTAAGACCCGCCTTCCACATATTTGGCATCGTAATCATAGAATTTATGATCGGTGCAAATCTCGGTCACACCCAAGGCGCCACGATCGCCCATGACGGCAACGGTCAATTCACGACCCGGTACAAACTGTTCGACCATGACTTCTTCGCCGTAGGGCCAATCGTCGTGGGTGAAAGGACCTTCGTTGTCGCCTTCTAGTACAATTTTAACCCCGACACTGGAACCTTCGTTGGTTGGTTTAATAACATACGGACGCGGCATGACATCCCCTGCCAGAACATCATCGCGTTTTGCCATGATGTGTTTCGCGCACGGAATGCCGACTTCTTCAAACAGGCGTTTGGCCATGGGCTTATCCATAGCAATTGCGGATGCCATTACACCGGAATGTGTGTAAGGGATATTGATGATGTTCAGGAAGCCCTGCATGCAACCGTCTTCACCATATGGACCATGCAGCGCATTAAAGATCACATCGGGTTTGGGATAGAGACGGGTCAGGACTTGGCCCATGTCACGTTGGACATCAACCGTGGTGACACTGTATCCTGCTTCCTGCAAAGCTTTGGCGCAAGCTGCGCCGCTGACCAGAGATACTTCACGTTCCGACGACCATCCGCCCATCAAGACTGCAACATGTGTTGTCATGAATTCTCTCCTTTATTAATCCCGATGCGTTTAATCTCCCAGCGAAGCTCTACGCCGGAAGTTTCTTTAACGCGTTTGCGTACTTCTTCACCCAGACCTTCCAGGTCAGCCGCTGTGGCATCGCCTGTGTTGATCAGGAAATTACAATGTTGTTCAGATACTTGCGCACCACCCATCTTGAGCCCGCGACATCCGGCTTCATCCACCAGTTTCCAGGCGCTATGACCTTCGGGGTTGGCAAAGGTGGACCCGCCTGTGCGTGAACGGATGGGCTGGCTGCCCCCGCGCGCATCCTGAATTTTCTGCATTTCAGCGGCGATATCTGTTTTATCTGCAAGCAGGCCGTTCAGGCGGGCAGACAGGAAAGTCCAGTCATCGCTTAAATCGCAATGACGATAGGAATAACCCATGTCTTCAAGGCTTAATGTTTTGATTTCGCCTTCTGGTGAAATTGCTGTGGCTTCAACAAGCACGTCTTTCATCTCCCGTCCATAAGCGCCTGCGTTCATACGCAACGCACCGCCTATTGTGCCGGGAATACCACTAAGAAATTCTAAACCACTCAAAGAATTATCAAGCGCAACCTTGGCGACATTGCCATCAAGGGCCCCTGCGCCAGCGATAATCTGGTTGTCTTCAACCTCGATACTCACAAAATTACGCCCCAGTCTGATGACCACACCGGGGATACCACCATCGCGCACAAGCAGGTTTGATCCCACACCGATAAAGGTGACAGGCACGTCGTCTGGCTTGTTCTGGATAAATTGGGCAAGATCGTCTGCGTCTGCGGGTCTAAACATGACTTCAGCTGGCCCGCCGACGCGGAACCATGTGATCTTATCCAAAGGCGCATTGGCACTGATACGACCGCGCACAGCTGGCAGTCGATCCAATAGCCCCTCTTTGAATGTGATCCCCAAAGTCACTCCCCTATTTCTCCCCTTTAACCGCGTTTAATTGGTCAGGCAAAGCATATGCCCAGGCAGAAATGCTGCCTGCCCCACAGCAGACCACATAATCCCCGGGGCTTGCGATGTCGTTGATCACACCTGCAAGCGCATCCTGATTTTCAAGGGCGATGACGTGGCGATGACCGTGCGAAATCAGGCTTTCGGCCAGATGATCTTTATCGATCCCTTCGATGGGTTGTTCGCCTGCTTCAAACACATCTGCGACAATCACCGTGTCGGCATCGTTAAAGCAGGTGGAAAATTCTTCAAACAAATCGCGCAAGCGGGTGTAGCGGTGTGGTTGCACGACTGCATGTACCTTGCCGCGACCTGCATCACGCGCAGCTTTCAGGACAGATCCAATTTCCACCGGGTGATGGGCGTAATCATCGATGATGGTGATGCCATCGACTTCGCCTGTTTTGGTAAAACGGCGTTTCACACCACTGAAGGAGGCCAGACCTTTGCGGATGGTCGCATCGCTCATGCCCAGTTCCAGACCAACGCAAACGGCAGCCAGTGAATTCTGGATATTGTGGTTGCCCAGCATGGGGAAATGCAATCCTTCGATGGTGCGCGCTTCGCCTTCACCGCGTGGTGTGATGACCACATCAAAGCGTGCTCCTTCGCCGCTCATATCCACGTTTGTGGCACGCACATCGGCTTGCGGGGACAGACCGTATGTGATGATTTTACGATCTGACACCCGTGGGATCATGGCCTGGACTTCGGCATGGTCAATACACAGGGCGGCAAAGCCATAGAATGGAATGTTCTGAACAAACGTATCAAAGGCGGCACGCAAGGTGTCGAAATCGCCATAGTGATCCAGATGTTCCGGGTCGATGTTGGTGACAACCGCGCAAGCCGCCGGGATTTTGATGAAGGTTCCGTCAGACTCGTCCGCTTCTGCCACCAACCATTCGCCTTCGCCCAAACGGGCGTTGGTGCCATAGGCATTAATGATCCCGCCGTTGATGACGGTCGGGTCGAAATCAGCGGCATCCAGCAAAGTTGCAACGATGGTGGTTGTCGTGGTTTTTCCGTGCGTTCCGGCGACCGCGATAGACGCTTTCAGGCGCATCAGTTCAGCCAGCATTTCAGCACGGCGCACAACAGGTGTTAGGTTATGACGCGCGGCCACCACTTCGGGGTTATCCGGTTTGACGGCAGAGGAAATGACCACCACTTGCGCGTTGGTAACGTTTTCTTCGGCGTGACCGACAAAAACATCAATGCCAAGACCGCGCAGACGCTGAACGTTGGCGTTATCGGCCATGTCACTGCCTTGGACTTTATAGCCGAGGTTATGGAGGATTTCGGCAATCCCGCTCATGCCAATCCCGCCGATACCGACGAAATGGATGGTGCCAATGGAAAGGGGAAGGGATTTCATATCTATCAAACCTCGATCAATTCTTCGACGGCATCGGCAAGGCGCGATGCGGCATCGGGGCGGCCAGCATTTGCACTGGCCGCTGCGGTGTTAATTAACGTTCTGGGCTCGCCAAACAGCGCTTCCAGACGGTCGGCTAAGATTTCAGGTGTAAAGGCATCCTGCGGCATCAACCAGCCCGCACCCACTTCATCAATGGCATGTGCGTTTCTGGATTGATGGTCATCAATGGCATACGGGTAGGGCACCAAAATCGCAGGCCGCCCAATGGTGGTGGCTTCTGCAACGGTGGAGGCCCCGCTTCGTGCGATTAGCAAATGGGCTTTCGCCAACAGGTCCGGTACATCTTCAAAGAAGTTATCCAGCGTCGCATTCAGCCCGTTGCGCTTGTAGGCTTCGCGCGTTTCATCCAACACTTCCGGGCGGCATTGTTGCGTGATGTGCAGACGCGCGCGAAGGGCAGGGGACAGTTTGGCAAAAGCTTCGGGCAGCACGTCACTAAAGACCTGCGCCCCTTGTGATCCCCCCAGGATCAAAATTTCAATCGGGCTTGTATCATCCAGTGCTGGGTATGGCGTTTCGCGCACATCAATGATATTGGCCCGTACAGGCATGCCGGTGAAGTTGATACGCTTCTGATCGACTTCGTTGATGTAATCTACATGTTTATAGGATGTGCAGATACGTTTGACCTTGGGCGCAAGCAAACGGTTGGCCCGGCCCAGAACCGCATTTTGTTCATGGATCATGGAGGCATAGCCGCCAATCGAGGCTGCAATCATGGTGGGAACAGACGCATATCCGCCAAAGCCAACCACAACCCGTGGGCCCATTTTTCCCAGCAGGCGTTTGGCTTGGAACGTTCCCCAAGCAAGGGAGAAGGCTGACATGACTTTACCGAAGAAACCGCGACCAGCCACACCACCTGCAGAAATACGTTTGGTTTCCAGTCCACCCAGAACGCCACTGTAGTTCCCGCCACGCTTGTCGGTAAAGAGGGCCAGACGATAGCCGCGTTTTTGCAGCTCACTCGCCAAACTTTCAGCCGGAAAGACGTGCCCGCCTGTACCGCCTGCGGCCAGAATAACAAGAGGTTTGGTATCACTCATAGGTCACCTCCTGCGCGACGTCGGGTTAAAGAAAGAAGCATGCCCATCCCTAAGGCCAGAGAAAGAAGGCTCGATCCGCCATAAGAAATAAACGGCAGGGTCATACCCTTGGTGGGCATCAGATGTGTGGTCGATGCCATATTGATCACCGCCTGCAAGCCAAACTGGGTGACGAGGCCACCGACTGCCAGCAGAACAAACAGATTGTCTTCACGGAACATGCGGGTAAAGCCACGCAGGACCACGGTGGCAAACAGGCCAATGATAAACAGACAGGCAATCATGCCGAATTCTTCACCCGCCACAGCAAAGATAAAGTCTGTATGGGCATCAGGCAGCACATGCTTGATCTCGCCTTCGCCAGGGCCTGTGCCAAAGACACCGCCGTTCTGGAAGGCTTCGAGAGATCGGGTGATCTGATAGCTGTCCCCACTTGTGGGATCAAGGAAGCGATCCACCCGGCTTTTCACGTGATCAACCGTCATATAAGCCACCATGGACCCGGTCATAAAGACAAAGGCCACCAGCACCACAAAGAAGACAGGCAGACCTGCCAGGAAGAACTGAATACCCCAGACAGCCGAAATCACCGCCGTCATTCCGAAATCTGGTTGCGTCACCAGCAATCCGGCAACCAAAGCAAACAGGCCAATAGCGATGAAGTGGCCGGGGAAGGATGAATCTTTTCGCCATTCTGCAAACATCCAGGCAGCGACCACAGCAAAGGTCGGTTTCAGGAATTCAGAAGGCTGAAGGCTAAATCCACCGAAGGACACCCAACGCGCGGCACCCTTGATTTCTGCACCTAAGAAATGTGTGCTGGCGGTCAGGATCAAAAAGCCGATAAAGGCCACGGTTGCCAGGCGGCGCACCATGGTTGGGCTCATTAGCGACACACCAATCATGACAGCCATCGCCATGGGTAGATATGCAAATTGGCGCAGAGCAAAATGGTAGGTGCCGAGGTTCAGGCGTGCAGCCACAGGCGGACTGGCAGCCAGTGTCAGGATGGCCCCAACAGCCACAATCAATAACAAGGAAGCCAGCAGCCAGCGATCAACCGTCCACCACCAACGGCCCAGAATACTTGTATCAACGCGGGAGAAACTGATCATTCAGTGGCCTCCTCTTCATCAAGAAGGGCATTGACGATGTCTTTAAAGGCATCCCCGCGGGCTTCAAAACTCTTAAACTGGTCCCAGGACGCGCACGCCGGGGACAGCAGAACCACCCCACCGTTTTCCTTGGCACCCTGATAGGCTTGTTGAACAGCCTTATCCAACGTGGTGCAGCGATCATATTCCACAACACCATCCAGCGTTGCGGCAAAATCCGCTTCTGCTTCTCCGATCAGGTAAGCTTTCTTCACGCCGGACAATTTATCTGTCAGTTCCGTAATGCCGCCGTCTTTTGCCTGACCACCGGCAATCCAGTAGATATCGTCATAGGATCCAAGCGCTTTGGAAGCGGCATCCGCGTTTGTCGCCTTGCTGTCATTGATAAACTGCACGCCGTTATGATTTGCGACATTTTCCTGACGGTGCGCGAGGCCCGGGAAGCTAGCAATCCCGCGCACAATCCATTCCGGGTCCGCGCCAACGGCGATGGCCGTGGCATAAGCGGTGGCGGCATTTTGCTGGTTGTGTGCGCCTTGCAGGGTTTTGATGGATGACAGATCCATGATCTGTGCGCCTTCGACGTCAAAAGCTTCATCGATCAGGATGTCTTCGTCACTGAAGATGCCGTCTTCGACAGGACCTTCAGATGAAATGGCGATGCGGCGCGCCTTGGTCAGGTTTGTATCTTCAAACACGGCTTTGCTGTGATCATCGTCCACACCGATGATAGCGAATTGTTCGGCTGTCTGTCCGGCAAAGATATTCTTTTTTGCAGCGATATAGCCGTTCAGTCCGCCGTGACGGTCCAGATGGTCCGGGCTGATGTTCATCCAGACAGCGACATCGGCTCGCAGTGAAGGTGTGCGTTCCAGCTGATAAGATGACATTTCCAGCACGTAAATGCCACCTTCATCCAGTGGATCAAGGTCCAGAACCGGGATGCCAAGGTTGCCCCCGACCTGAATATCAAGCCCGGCCACTTCCAGAATATGGGCGATCAGGGCCGTGGTGGTGGATTTTCCGTTGGTGCCGGTAATGGCGATATATTGCGCGTTCGGTTGGGCTTGGATCAGCAGTTCCACATCACAAACAATATCAACCCCATGTTCGCGTGCAAGGTCTGCAACGGGGTGGGGTTTGGGGAAGGTATGAGGGATGCCCGGGCTCATGACCAGCAGGTCAATCTGGGACCAGTCCGCTTTGGTTAAATCCACAAGGTCTGTGCGGTCCGATTTGTCATCCCATGCCCACACAGTTGCCCCTGCCTTTTGCAAGGCATCAAGGGTGGATAGGCCGGATTTACCCAGACCCAGAACCGCAACGGTTTTCCCTTTATATGTGGATGGAATGATCACGTGGTTTACTTTCCTTTAGCGCAATTTCAATGTTGCAAGACCGATCAATGCGAGAATGACCGCAATGATCCAGAAACGAATAACAATGGTGGGTTCAGCCCAGCCTTTCTTTTCATAGTGATGGTGTAGCGGGGCCATCTTGAAGACCCGCTTGCCCGTCAGCTTGAAAGAAGCGACCTGAACGATGACCGAAACGGTTTCCAACACAAACAGCCCGCCAACGATTGCCAAAACCAGTTCGTGTTTGGTCACAACCGCGATGGACCCCAGCGTACCGCCAAGCGCCAACGACCCGGTGTCACCCATAAAGACCATGGCAGGTGGGGCGTTGAACCATAAAAAGCCGATGCAGCCACCGATAACAGCCGCACAGATGACCGCCAGTTCCCCAGCCCCCGGCACATAGTGGATTTGCAGATAGCCGGAAAAGACGGCGTTACCGATCAGATAAGCGATAATGGCAAAAACACCGCAGGCGATGATCACCGGAACCGTTGCCAGACCATCCAGTCCGTCTGTCAGGTTTACAGCGTTGGAGGCGCCGATCATGACGAAGATGGCAAAGACCGGGAAGAACCAGCCCAGATTGATCAGCACGTCTTTAAAGAAGGGCAAGGCCAGATGACTGTTCAGGCTTTCCGGTTGCGCAGAGGCAATGATGATCGCTGCAAATCCTGCAAAACCAAACTGGCCGATCAGCTTCATTTTACCCGGCAGGCCCTTGGTGTTTTTCTTGGAGACTTTTAGGTAATCGTCCGCAAAACCGATCAGGCCATAGCCCAGCGTCACCATCATGACAGCCCAGACATAAGTGTTGGTCAGGTCCGCCCACAGCAAAACTGAAATGGTCATGGACAGCAGGATCATAATCCCGCCCATGGTCGGTGTGCCCTGTTTTTTCAGGTGGCTTTCTGGTCCGTCATCGCGGATTGGCTGGCCCTGTCCCTGCCATTGACGCAGCCAGCGGATCATGGATGGACCAATGACAAAGGCAATCAACATGGCTGTCATGACCGCCCCGCCTGTACGGAAGGTCAGGTAGCGAAACAAGTTGAAGACCGCAAATTCATCGGCCATTGGAAAGAGGAGGTGATATAGCATGTTTTCTAGGTCTCTTTCTTCACATCCAAATCTAACAGAGCATCCAGCACCACATCGGTACGCGATCCTCTGGAACTTTTAATACTGATAACGTCACCAGGCTGTACAGCTTGCACAACCAGGGGGGCGAGGTGTTCGGAATTTGAGGCATGCGCCCCGCGCTTACCCATGGGCAAAGCGTCATGTAAATGTTTCATCATCGGCCCGCAGGTAAAGACCAGATCGATTTTGTCAAACCCATCAGCCAATCCTTCGTGAATGGCGATTTCATCGGGGCCCAACTCCAGCATATCGCCCAGCACCGCAATGCGGCGGCCATTCTGATGGGACAGCACGTCCAATGCCGCGCGCATGGAAGCCTCATTGGCGTTATAGCTTTCATCGATTACATGGACGCTGCCGCCTTTAACATCGATTTCAGTGACCGCACCACGCCCTTTAAGCTGGGATAGTTTACCCAGATGCAGGGCTGCACGATCCAGATCAGCGCCCAGGGCCTTTACACCTGCAAGGACGGCCAAACTGTTGGTCACCCAATGGCTGCCGCTATGCGCGATGGCATATTCAAAAGCTTCCCCGTCCAGATCGGCCTTGATGGTTGATCCTTTCGGCGTGACTTGTGCGCTCAATGCTTTGAAATCTGCATGATGTTTCTGACCAAAAGAGATGACTTTATGGCCTTTGGCAGCCTCGTTCATCTGGTCAAAATATTCATTGTCTGCATTCAGGATGGCAATGCCGTCTGATGAAAGGCCGCTGAAGATCTCGCACTTGGCTTTGGTGATATCGGCCACGCTGTCAAAATGTTCCAGATGGGCTGATGCAATGGTCGTGATGATTGCGGCGTCAGGTTTCGCCATGTTGGAAAGCAGGGTCAGTTCACCTGCGTGGTTCATCCCAAGTTCCATTACGCCATAGGCACAATCTTTGGGCATGCGTGCAAGTGTTAGTGGCAGGCCGAAATGATTGTTCAGATTGCCCACGGTTGCGTGCGTTTTGCCTTGTTCAGATAGCACGCTGGCAAGCGCTTCTTTCACACCCGTTTTGCCGACACTTCCGGTCACAGCAATGAATTTGGCTTTGCTGCGCGCACGCGCGGCGATGGCCAAATCTTCCAACGCCTTGGTGGTGTCCCGTACGAGCAGAAGGTTATCATGCTGGCGACATTCTTTTGGGATGTGGGAAACGATAGCTGCGCTGGCTCCGGCCATAAGGGCGGATTTCACATAGTCGTGCCCATCAAAGCTCGGGCCCTTGATGGCGATAAACAGATCGCCTTTTTCAACACTGCGGCTGTCAATAGAAATGCCTGTGCATTCCCACTCGCCAAACGGGGTGCCATCTGTTGCAAGTGCGGCTTCGGAATTGGTCCATAAGATATCAACCATGGATTACCTCCCGCGCAAGCGCACGATCATCAAAGGGCAGAATTTCATCACCTACAATTTGCCCGGTTTCATGTCCTTTACCTGCGATTACCAGCACATCACCGTCTTTCATATCTGCGATGGCGGTTTCGATGCAGGTTTTACGATCGCCAATTTCAGTTGCTTCCGGGCAGGCGACCATGATTTCTGAACGGATGGTATCTGCATCTTCACTGCGTGGGTTATCATCCGTGACATACAGCTGGTCGGCACATTCTTTGGCGACACGACCCATTTCAGGACGTTTGCCTTTGTCACGGTCCCCGCCACAGCCAAAGACGACAGAAAGCTTGCCGTTGGTATGGGGGCGAAGCGCCTTCAGTACTGTTTCAAGCGCATCTGGCGTATGGGCGTAATCCACATAGACGCCACGTCCGATCAGTTCCAATCGACCGGGGACACCTTCCAGCTTTTCAAGCAGGGGGACCACATCATCGGCTTCAAATTTGGAAGCCAGCACGACGCCCAGCGAGCACAGCGCATTTTCCACCTGGAAGGTGCCAGCAAGCGGCAGGGTGATGGTGTAGGTTTCCCCTTTCACCTCCAGCTTCAGCTTCTGACCTTCTTCGCAGGGCGTGGCGTCCAGCAGTTTGATGTCCTCGCCTTCTTTGCCGTATGTCAGAATGCTGTGACCGTAAGTACCCGTTGCGTCTTTCAAGGCTTCAAATTCAGGAATATCTGCATTCAAAACCGCAACCCCGCCCATGCGCAGGATATCGCTGAACAGGCGTTTTTTAGCCTTGAGGTAGCTTTCCATATCCGGATGATAATCCAGATGATCCCGGCTGAGGTTGGTGAAGGCGGCAATGCGCACATCGACCCCGTCCATGCGGTATTGATCAAGTCCATGGCTGGAAGCTTCCATCGCCAGATGCGTTACGCCATGACGAGACAATTCAGCCAGTCGTTCATGCAGACCTGCGGCATCCGGTGTGGTCAGCCCGCCTGCGATTTCCAGATCCGGTGCGGTGATACCTAATGTGCCAACGCTTGCTGCTTTCTGGCCTAGCATGGACCAGAGTTGACGGATAAAGGTCACACACGAACTTTTGCCATTGGTGCCTGTGACAGCGGCCGACCATTTGGGTTGCGCGTCATAGAAACTGGCCGCGATATCGGCAAAGCGCAGACGTGGGTTGGGGTCATAAACCACGATCACATCGTCGGGTGCTTCAATTTCCTGATCATTCAGGGTCAGGATGACTTTGGCGCCAGCCTTGATCGCCTGTGGGATGAAATTGCGACCATCCACAGCCGTACCAGGCAGGGCGGCAAACAAAAAGCCGGGTTCGACTTTTCTGGAATCTACCGTGATGCCAGCCACATCGACGTTGGCATCAAATTCAGGGATGAGATCTTGCAACATTACCATGATTTACCCTTTCACCTTGATGAAAAGGGCATCGCCCGGTTTATAGACTTGTTCTTCCCCAACGGATGGAGCAATGCCCAGCATGGGACCGATGCGATCAATGACCTTTTTCGCAATCGGGGCGGCAACCCAGCCAGCCGTTGCATAGCCAAATGTCTTTTTATTGCCCACAGGCTCGTCAACCATAGCGAGGATGGCATATTTGGGGGCTTCTATGGGGAAGACACCTGCGAAGGAAGAAATCCGCGCGCGACGGTTATAACGGCCATTTTGCTGTTTATCGGCTGTGCCCGTCTTGCCACCGACACGGTAGAATTCAGAATTGGCTTTTTTGCCGGACCCTTGAAGCACAACAAGGCGCATCAGTTTGCGCATCTGTGCCGATGTGGCTTCGCTAATGACGCGGTGGCCGGGCAGAAGATGGTCGTCTTCCTGTGTTTTCAGCAAGGTTGGCTGCGTCAAGGTCCCACCATTGGCAACCGCCGCGACCGCACTGGTCAGTTGCAATGGGGAAATGGCAATGCCGTGACCGTAGGAAATGGTCATAGTGCTGGCTTTTTGCCATCTTGCCGGGATGAGCGGCGCACCCACTTCCGGGATTTCGATGGAAGCGGTGTTTAAAAGACCAAAACGGCCCAGATATTCACGCTGCAGATTAGTGCCTGCTTCCAGTGCGATTTGGGCAGAGCCGATGTTGGAAGAGAAAACCAGAATTTCCGGCACGCTCAACACGCGATTTTTGGCGTGGAAATCATTGATGCGGAAGCGACCGATTTTCAACGGCTTAGTCGCATCAAACTTGTCTTTGATGTTAACAACACCACTGTCCAGAGCCATGGCGGTATTAAACAGTTTGAAGATGGACCCCATCTCATAAACACCTTTGGAAGCACGGTTAAATCCGGCATCCCCCTTGATGGTGTTGGTGTCATTCGGGTCAAAATCAGGCAGGGAGACAAGGGAGAGAAGTTCCCCCGTCTTGATATCCATCACCACGCCTGCAGCGCCAATAGCTTTAAATTCTTCGATGGCATCTAAAAGGGCAGAACGCATAACGGCTTGTACACGCACGTCGATGGACAGCTGCAAGCCGCCATCACGGCTGAGCAGTTGCTGATCAAAGCTTTTTTCCACACCAGAAATGCCGCGGCCATCTACATCGGTGTAGCCCAGAACATGAGCAGCCAGCGGGCCGTGCGGATAGGTGCGGCGTTCTTCGCGTTGGAAATGCAGACCGGGAATGCCCAGCAGGTTCACCTGATATTTCTGTTCCGGTGTCAGGTTGCGCACGAGATACTCAAACCGTTTGCCCGAAGATAGCTTTTTAGAGGCTTTATTCAGGCTGAGTTCCGGCAGGATACGTGAGAGTTTACGCGCTGCCATGGTCGCATCTTCACCCGCATCCAGAAAGGCTTTTGAATCCACAAACAGGGAGTCAGTTGGAAGTGAAGTGGCGATCAATGTGCCGTTGCGATCCGTGATATTGGCGCGCGTTGTTTCAATGGCTTCGCTGGGTGGGGTCTTGACCAGCTTGGGTTCCTGATTGCCGCTCAGCATGGAAAGATCGATCACGCGTCCGGCCAGTACTAGAAACAGAACAGCAAAAACGGCACCTGCCACCATGGTGCGGTTATGTCCAGTTTCGATGGCGCGTTTGTTACGCTCTTGTTTGATTTTTGCCCCGCGAAGTTCCATGGATTATTGCTCCAACTTCACAGGTTTGGCAGCGGAATTTTCCGGGCTCTGCCAGTTTTTATCGAATTCATCCAGATTGATCAGCTGACCACCGCCCATTTCCCCCAGATCGGTGAGGTAGCGTTTCGCCAATGCTTCCAGTCGGTTAGGATCGTTCAGGTAGCTCCATTCCGCTTTCAGGATGTGGATGGTTTCCTGTTCGTTCAAAATCTCTTTGTTCAGGCTGTGCAGTTCTTTTTCCAGTTCATCCACCTGATAGGTGATGCGAAACACCCCGATGGACAGGGCAAGGGCAAGGAAAGCGGTCAGCGCAATGGTCAGGCGGGTCATTGATCACCCCCTGTCCAGGCGGGTGCCTCAGTGCGCAGCCCTGCGCGCAACTTGCTGGAACGCGCACGCGGGTTTGCCCGGTTTTCCTGATCACTTGGGGCGATGGGTTTGCGGTTGATCAGCTTGAAGCTGGCTTTCGGACCTGTATCACCCAGATCCGGTGCGTATTTATTGCCCCGTGGCATGGAACCGGAACGTTCTTTAAAGAATTTTTTGACGATGCGATCTTCCAGAGAATGGAAGGTCACAACCACCAGACGCCCGCCTGGCTTCAGAATTTCTTCGGCCGCTGCAAGGCCGCGTTCCAACTCGCCCAGCTCATCATTTACATAGATGCGTAAGCCCTGAAAAGTACGGGTGGCCGGGTCGATCTTGTCTTTGGCCTGCCAGACGACGGAACGGACGATCTTTGCCAACTGGTTGGTTGTGGTGATGTCGCCTTCTTTGCGCGCCTCAATAATCGCACGGGCGACCTGGCGCGAACGGCGTTCTTCCCCGTATTTATAGATGATGTCGGCGATGTCTTTTTCAGCGTATGTGTTGACCACGTCGGCTGCGCTTTCCCCGCTTTGGGCCATGCGCATATCCAGCGGGCCATCTTCGCGGAAAGAGAACCCGCGATCAGCTTCGTCGATCTGGAAGGAAGAGACTCCTATATCCAGCACGACAGCGTTCACCTTTTGATTCACAAGGGCCGCCATGTCACCATAGCAGCCCTTCAACATTGTCAGACGCTCATCCAGTTGGCTGGAGAGTTCTTTTCCGCGATCAATTGCATCAGGATCGCGGTCAATGCCAAAGACGCGGCAGCGCGCCTTATCGAGGATTGCTTTGGTGTATCCGCCACCGCCGAAGGTGCCGTCCACAATGATGTCGCCATCCTGTGGATCAATGGCTTCAACGATTTCGTTTAACAGGACAGGGATATGACCGCTCATGAATCGTCCCCCGTTACTTTTAGCTTTAGCGTACGTTTTGCAGCTTTTGCCCGATCAAACGCAGATTTTGCGTGGGCTTCGTATGCGGCAGGTTCCCAGATGAACATTTCACGACCACGGCCTACAAACAGGGCCTGATCGGTAATGCCTGCATGATCGAGCAATTCCTGTGGCAGGATCACACGGCCTTCGCCGTCAAAGCTTACTTGCGTTGCATTTTCAAGGATGACAGTGGCCAAATCGTCCTGATCATCAGAGAAAAAGTCGGTTTCAGCTGTCAGGCTGTCTGACAAAAGGGTCATGAACTCTTCACCACAAGCGGCGATAGCGGGGAATTTAAAGGAAGGATAGGCATACATCCCGCGGAAAGATTGGCCGTCAAAAGACGCGCGGAAGGGCTTGGGAACACTGGTGCGTCCCTTTTTATCTATTTTATTTAGATGCCTTCCGACAAACAGTGCCATGGTGGCTTTTGCCTATAAAATAAGAGTTCCAAACCAATTCCCATTGAGTAAAAGAGACACCCTCGTTAAAAAAACGAAGCGGTCAAGGCGCACCTATGTCAAAGAGATGGGACGCCCTTATTATTCGATGGGATAATATGGGATACCATGGGATTTGATGGGAGGTCAACGCAAATTGATGGGAAAAGCCGCAGAAACCAAGGCATCACAGATTGCTTGAAAACTATATATAGGGGCGCGCTTATCTGTAGCGCCTATATATAGATTTGATTCTTGCATGCAAATGGGCGCATGTTTACAAAATGTAAATGGGATCAAGGGGTTGGCTTAATGGATGTTGGAGAGGTTATATTTTGCAAAAATTTCCGTCAGCAGTCCGGCATCCTGCAGTTTATCCATGGCCGCACGTATTTTTCCCATGCGTGGATAGGGGGCCTGGCGACTCGTTGCGAGATAAGCACTGAAACGTTGGACTGGCTGAGAATAGGTGAATTTTAAGTCTTTTAGCTCACTGGAAACCGTATCAGCGATAATTTGGTCGGTATACCAGGCGTCAACTCGGTTGGATTGCATCAGTTTTATCAATTCCCGGCCCTCCCCGGGAACTCGATGGACATGTTTGTAGCCTTGCTCATCCAACCAATTGTCATAGCTGGACTTCAACTGGACGCCGATTTGCATGTTATGGGCAGATTGCGGGGTCAGTTTAATGTCGTTCAGGGTTACAAACCGGGTGTGATGATCAAAGAGCTTGATGCTCCAGTCATAGCTTTTCGCCCGTGTCGGGGTCCAGGAAAGTGGAAAGATCAGGGACTGTGGTGTGGTTTGCGCCATGGCCTGCGCACGTGCCCAAGGCAATGCTATGATTTCAAACTTCAGCCCGGCTTCTTTCATGATTTCAGAGACAATTTCATACGCAAATCCAGGTTTGCCGGGATTGTCGACCACCACACGAGGGAAATAGGAGGTATAAACTGTAACTTTCTCAGATGCCTGTGCGCTATTTGGCAATGCGCAGATCATACTGAATATACAGATCATACCTAGAAGTTGCTTAATCATAAATCCCCTGCCTCCTTAGATTTAGTCTAAAGGGATGAAATGAAAAATTCAAGAGTGTGATTGGCTGCTTTTTCAGCTAAAGGTAATTTGGCAGGTGAGGTTGGGAAGATTATCGCTTGCTGTTTGAACGGATGCCATATTTGGAGAAGATGGCATCATAGCGGCCGTTTTCTCGCAGTTCGTCGAGGGCTGCGATCAGTTTGTCCATATGCGGGTAGGGGGCGGCCTTATTGGTTCCAAGATAGGTTTTAAAGGTTTGGACAGGGTCACTATAGGTAAAATTTGGATCATTCAGGCGACCAATGACACCATCACCAATGATTTGATCCACAAACCATGCGTCTATTCGATCCGCGCGCAAAAGTCTGATGAGCTCTTCGCCGTCACCGCGTACACGATAAACGTTTTCATAGCCTTGTTCAGTTAACCAGTTATCCCAGCTTGATTTCATCTGCACGCCAATTGATCTTTTATGGGCAAGTTCGGCTGACATTTTAGGGTGATTGTAGGTGATGAAGTGTGTGTGATTCTGAAACAGTTGTAATTGCCACTCATAGTGTGGGGCGCGTGTTGGTGTCCAGGAAAGTGGGAATATCAGGGCTTGTGGGGTTGTCTTGGCCATATGTTGCGCACGTGCCCATGGAAGCGGATCAATATCGGCTTCCAGGCCTGCTGTTTCAAAGATGGCGCTAACCAACTCATAGGCGAAGCCGCGACGTTCAGGGTCTTTGGTAACTGTGTTGGCAAAATAGGATGTAAAAACCTGTGCCTTATCCGCTTCGGAGGCAGTTATGGCGAGAGTATAAAATAGAAAAGCAAAGGCTATTTTCTGTATAATTTGTTTTCGCATGACAGGTTCAACTCCATGCGCATAATTCTATATGCTGTTTTCCCAATATTCAACCACTGGATAAGGTTGATTTCAAATAATATGATTTTTTTGGCAAAACAAAACGGCCCTCAACTTTGTTGAAGGCCGTCGAATTATGGTTATTTTACTTCATGGTAGGCATTATGAAATCGGCACCGCTTCGAATGCCTGTGGGCCAGCGGGTGGTGACGGTTTTTAGTTTGGTATAGAATCGCACGCCTTCTGCGCCATGGATGGCATGATCGCCAAAAATGGATCGCTTCCAGCCACCAAAGCTATGGAATGCCATGGGCACAGGGATTGGCACATTGACCCCGACCATACCGACCTGAATACGGCTGGTAAAGGTGCGCGCCGCATCGCCATCATTGGTGAAGATGGAGGTTCCGTTGCCAAATTCGTGGTCGTTGATCAGATTGACAGCTTCATCAAAGCTCTGGCTACGCACGATACTGAGGACAGGGCCAAAGATCTCTTCGCGATAGATTTTCATTTCAGGTGTCACATGGTCAAATAAACATCCGCCCATGAAGAAGCCTTCTTCATGCCCGCCAACCTTTAGGTCACGGCCATCGACAAGCAGTTTTGCACCTTCTTCAACACCTGTATCGACATAGCCTTTCACTTTTTCCAGATGATCACGGGTGATCAATGGTCCCATTTCAGATGTGGTGTCCAGACTAGGGCCGACGTTCAGGTTTTTCAGGGCGGCTTTCAGTTTTTCATTCAGACGGTCAGCCACTTCATCACCCACGCAAACCGCAACGGAAATCGCCATGCAGCGTTCTCCTGCTGAACCGTAGGCTGCCCCCATCAGGGCGTCGCATACCTGGTCCAGGTCCGCATCGGGCATAACGACCAGATGGTTCTTTGCCCCACCCAGGGCCTGCACTCGTTTGCCGTTGGCCGTGCCCGTTGCATAGATATATTCGGCAATGGGGGTGGAGCCGACAAAACTGATGGCGTCTACGTCCGGGTGTGCCAGTAATCCGTTGACGGCTTCTTTATCGCCATTCAGCACATTGAAAACCCCGTCAGGTAATCCGCATTCCTTTAAGGCCTGTGCAATCCAGAGTGCGGCAGACGGGTCGCGCTCACTCGGTTTCAGGATGAAGGTATTACCGCAGGCAATGGCGACGGGAAACATCCACATGGGCACCATGGCGGGGAAGTTAAAGGGCGTAATTCCAGCCACAACACCCAGGGCCTGACGCATAGAATGGCTGTCCACGCCTGTGCCGACATTTTCGGTGAAATCACCTTTTAACAGGTGGGGAATGCCGCAGGCAAATTCGACCACTTCCATACCACGGGTAACTTCGCCTTTGGCATCACTGAAGACCTTGCCGTGTTCCTGTGAAATGATTTCTGCCAACTCGTCAATGCGTTCATCCAGCAGCATTTTGAATTTGAACATCACGCGGGCACGGCGAAGGGCTGGTGTTTCTGACCAGGCGGGGAAAGCGGCTTTGGCTGCAGCGACAGCATCGTTCAGTTCGGCGTCATCCGCGAGGTTGAGTTTATTGGTGACTTGTCCAGTTGTCGGGTTAAAGATATCGGATGTGCGCGTTGATGTGCCATCGCGGTGTGAGCCGTTAATAAAATGTCCTAGCATAGTTTCTTCCTTTCTTTGTCTCTTAATCGATGGCGCTGAGCACATCGCGCAGGGTTTGCATCATAAAATCAATTTCATCTTTCTCGATGATCAGCGGGGGGGACAAGGCAATGATGTCGCCGGTGACCCGGATCATCAGGCCGCGATTGTAAGCATCAATCATCGCATCAAAGCCGCGTTTGCCTGCATTGGCTTCCAGTTCAATCGCACCCACCAGACCGATGTTGCGGATATCAATGACGTTCTTGCAATCACGCAGCTGGTGAAGGCTGTTTTCCCAGTAGGGGGCGAGATCGGCGGCGCGTTCAAACAAGCCTTCTTCGCGGTAGATTTCAAGTGTTGCCAGACCGCAGGCAGCAGCAATGGGGTGGCCGGAATAGGTATAGCCGTGGAACAGTTCGATGGGGCTATCTGCCTTTTCCATCATGGTGTTATAGATATGATCGGCGACAACGACGGCCCCCATGGGGATCACCCCGTTGGTCAGGCCCTTGGCGCAAGTGATAATGTCAGGCTTCACATCGAAATAGTCAGAAGCTGTTGCTGTGCCCAGGCGCCCGAAGGCGGTGATGACCTCGTCAAAGATCAAAAGGATGCCGTGTTTGGTGCAAATCTCGCGCAGGCGTTTGAGGTATCCCTTGGGTGGGATCAAAACACCTGTTGATCCGGCCATGGGTTCCACGATGACACAGGCGATGTTGCTGGCGTCATGAAGGGTAATGATATTTTCCAGCTCGTTCGCCAAGTCAGCGCCATGGTCCGGGCAGCCTTTGGTGAAGGCATTGTCAATCAAGTTATGGGTATGAGGCAAGTGGTCCGCCCCTGTCAGGAGTGCGCCAAAATACATGCGGTTTTTAACGAGGCCCCCAACGGTAATTCCGCCAAAACCTGTTCCGTGATAGCCGCGTTCTCGACCGATCAGGCGGGTGCGGGTGCCTTCGCCATTGACCCGGTGATAAGCAAGGGCAATTTTCAGGGCACTATCGACAGATTCGGAACCGGAATTGGTGAAGAACACATGATTCATCCCTTCCGGGAACATCTCTGCGATCTGATTGGCAAGTTCAAACGCTTTTGGGTGACCGAACTGGAAAGATGGGCAGTAATCCAGTTCAGCGACTTGCGCCTGCACGGCCTCACGAATTTTGGGGCGGTTGTGCCCGGCGTTGACGCACCAAAGGCCTGCAGATGTATCCATGATCAGGCGACCGTCCTCGCTGGTGTAATGCATCCGGTCTGCGGATACCAGAATGCGTGGGTCTTTTTTAAACTGCTTATTGGCGGTAAAAGGCATCCAATAGCTGTCCAGATTGTTGGGGCGTGTGGTCATCGCTCACTCCTTTATTTAAAACTTGTCAATGAGTGTGAATTGTTTGTTATTTCTGAACAAGTCTGTTTCTTTTGATTGTTAACATGTTGAAAAATAAGGGATGAAGGTGTAGAGTGTTCAAAATATTGAACGATTGAACAAGGGGGGTCAAAATGAGCGACCTGGACGTGGGCTTAAGGCTGAAAACCGTGCGGGAAATGCATGGGCTTTCTCAACGGGCATTGGCTACCAAAGTCGGTGTGGCCCATTCCACTTTGTCCTTGATTGAATCCGGGACGTCAAACCCGTCTGTCGGGGCGTTGAAACGCATTCTGGATGGCATCCCGATGGAGCTTTCAGAATTCTTCAGCTTCGAAATGGAAAAACGGGAAAGCCACTTCTTTCGCGCGAACGATCTGGTGGAGATCGGCAAGGAAGGGATTTCCTATAAGCTGGTGGGGGCTTCGGTCAAGAACCGCACTATTCAGATGCTGCATGAAACCTACGCACCGGGTACCGACAGTGGTCGGGTGATGTTAACCCATGAAGGCGAAGAATGCGGGGTGATTATTGCCGGGGAGCTGGAAGTTACCGTTGCCGGGCGGAAGAAAACATTGCGTGCGGGCGAAGCCTATTATTTCGATAGCAGCCTGGAACATCGTTTTCGCAATACGGGCAAGGAAGAATGCGTGCTGGTGACGGCCTGTAGTCCAGCGACTTTTTAGGAAATCGGGGACAATCTTATCTAGCGCTATTCCTATCGATAATGTACTTTTGCGATATAAATATAAAATTTATACAATTTTAAACATATCCGTCGGGAAAAGACACTTTCAAAGTGTTTGTGTTTTATAAGGAGGAATAGAATTGGAAGACGTAGACGTAAAAGAGACATTCACCGAGCGCCCTTATCCCAGCTGTTATCGTACTGGGTGGTTTCCGGCGCCACACAGCGAAAGCTGGTTACAGTTTCACGAAACGATCATTGAAAAGATCAAATGTCACGATAAGGCCCTTGATCCAACGGTTCAGGATTTGCTGGACTTTCTGACGGGTGATCCGGTGGTTGCACAATTGATGGCAACCGCGTGTCGACAAAATACGGCGCTTTATGAATTGTCGAAGAAGGGGCATAAGCATAAGGAAACGGACGGGGTACCGATTCCATTTATCGAAGATGCAGAATTTTTTGCCCTGATGTGTGATGTTTTACTGACGACCTGGCCGCACTTTATCAATGACGATCTGGTGGGGTTGCCCTTTTCAGCCTATACGGTCGGGATCGATCCGACGCTCGCGGGTTCCCAGCTTTTGGGGCTGCCGCAATTTAACGAAAAGATGAAACCGGTTTTGGACAAATGGCACACGTTTCTGGGGACGCGCGCGTCTGCGGGTGGCTTTGCAGTGGAAGGGGAGCAATGGCTCTCTGAAAAGGCGAAGAAAAGTTATAAGTTCGATCTCTGGAAAAAAGATAACGAAACGTTGCCCTACTGGAATTCCTGGAACTCCTTCTTCACGCGGGAGTTTAAAGAGCCGGAAAAAGAACGCCCGATTGCCGCACCTGATACAAATCAGGTTGTTAATTGCCCCAATGATGGCTCGCTGTTCCGCTGGGATTGGGATGTTGGTGCGGATAATCCATATTGGTTCAAGGACATGCAGTATTCCATCCGCGATATCTTAAGCTCGGATGATCCGGCGCAACAGGCG
This sequence comes from Terasakiella sediminum, assembly GCF_033100395.1. Classification (NCBI taxonomy): domain Bacteria; kingdom Pseudomonadati; phylum Pseudomonadota; class Alphaproteobacteria; order Rhodospirillales; family Terasakiellaceae; genus Terasakiella; species Terasakiella sediminum. Next base: position 121,566 of record NZ_JAWLVJ010000011.1, read on the forward strand.
GTCATTGATCAACATAATCTGGTGGATATTTTCCAAGGGGGGTATGTGTTCCAGACCTATCTGAATCCTTACAATTTCCATCGCTGGTGGGTACCTGCAAATGGTGAGGTTCTGTTTGATCCGATCTCCATTCCAGGGGCTTATTTCAACAAACTGGTTCTGCCGGATTACGGCGGGGCGACAACCGCATCTTTGCCCTATCTGACAGAAGTCAATGCCCGTGGTCTGATCGTGATTGATACAGGAGAATATGGGCGCATTTGCTGCATTCCGTTAGGCATGAGTGAAGTCTCTACCATCTCATTTGACAAAGACATGAAGAAAGGTGCAAAGGTCAAAAAGGGCCAGGAAATGGGCATGTTTAACTATGGCGGTTCTTCCTTTGTGATGATTTTTGAAAATCTGCTGGATAAAGAATTGGTTTTTATAAATGACAAGGGAAAACGTTATCCGCAACAACCTGCGACGGCGACCAACAGTGCGGGAACTGGCGGCGAAGTGACCGAGATCGGCGCGCAGATCGGGGTGTGGTATAAACGCAAGTAAATGGAAAATGGGCGGGGTGGAAGCCTCGCTCATTTTTTATTTGTCCTTTGGAATGATTCAAGTTATGCAGGAAATCTTAATTCCTGACCAAAGAGACAAGTATATTGATCGATCTGACATTGCTGGCCCTGTTTTTGCCAACTGCCTTTTTTATCTCCATCACACCCGGGATGTGCATGACCCTGTCTTTGACGTTGGGGCTGACCATTGGTTTGCGCCGCACGTTTTGGATGATGTGGGGGGAACTGGTCGGTGTGGGACTGGTCGCTGTCTGTGCGGCCATCGGGGTTGCGACGATCATGCTGGAATTCCCCAGTTTCTTTACCGCCTTTAAATGGATTGGCGGACTTTATCTGGGCTGGCTGGGGTTTCAGATGTGGCAGTCACGTGGACGAATGGCGATTACGTTGGATGAAAATACCCGTGCGGATGTGTCGCGTTCTGCCCTTGCACTGCAAGGGTTTGTGACTGCCATTGCCAATCCGAAAGGCTGGGCGTTTTTTGCAACGTTATTGCCACCGTTTCTGGATGCGTCAAAACCAATGACCCAGCAGCTGATTGCCTTGGTGATTATTTTGCTGAGTGTGGAATTTATCTGCCTGTGTCTTTATGCTGGCGGTGGGCGCTCCATGCGTCATTTTCTTGAAAAAAGCGGCAATGTCAAAACCATGAACCGGGTGGCTGGTACGCTGATGGTTGGTGTTGGTATCTGGTTGGCTTTTGGTTGATCCACACCGTCATTCCTGCGCAGGCAGGAATCTCTTTGGTTTTATCAGGTGAATAGATCCCTGCCTTCGCAGGGATGACAGTTCCTTCCAAAAGAAAAGTCAGGTGGTCTGTAAGCCGGGTTCTGTCCCCCTGTTTGCACAGGATAGATGATCATTCGTCTGGGATGACTGTTGCCAGCCACCTCACGCGACACACCCGGATGCGTGATGTGAATATGCATCTGCGGCCCGTTGAATCCGCCGTCCATCCCTATTCGGTCTTGCTTCCGGTGGGGTTTACCGTGCCCCTTCTATTGCTAGACGGGCGGTGCGCTCTTACCGCACCCTTTCATCCTTACCACGCGTTACGCCGAAGCTTGCGTGGCGGTTTGCTTTCTGTGGCACTTTCCCTAAGGTCACCCTCGCCGGACGTTATCCGGCACCGTATATCCATGAAGCCCGGACTTTCCTCCCTATGCCCGTTACCAGACATTGAGCGATCATCCAACCACCTGACCGCTTTCCCATAAGGCTATTTGTTGATCAGGTCAAGCAAAGCGCACAATCTACCTTGCGTTTTTATGGGGTCGGGTTTGTTCAGGGCTTCAGGGTGGAAGTGGCGTTCAAAGGCAACAAGGGCGGCGCCCAGATCAGTGGTATCATAGCCAAAATCTTCCAGAAGGCCTGCAAAATCACCTGTTGCGGTCTCAATTCCCTCATCTGTCCAAAGCCCGATGCCTTCCTGTGCCAATCTCGCCCAGGGGAAAAGTTCGCCCGGGTCTTCTTTACGTGTCGGGGCGATGTCACTGTGGCCGATGATGTTACGCGTTTCAATTGAATGGCGGTTGAGGATGGCTTTGCAAAGAGTGATGATGCTTCTAATTTGTGCATCAGGAAAGGCGCGATATCCCCATTCGTGCCCCGGATTGACGATTTCAATCCCGACGGAACGCGCATTGATATTGGTATGCCCGCGCCAATGGCTCACACCTGCATGCCAGGCGCGTTTTTCTTCATCCACCAACTGAAAGACCCGGCCGTCTTCTTCCACCATATAATGCGCGCTGACTTCGGCTGCAGGGTCGCACATACGGTCCAGAGCTTCAGCCCCCGTTTTCATGCCCGTATAATGCAAAATCAGCATGTCGATGGGCTGGTCTTTCGGGCGGTCGTCGCAGTTAGGGGAGGGGGAAGGAATGATTTTCATGTTTCATACTGGTCCCAAGGGGGAATGGGGTTGAGCTTTTCAAGCAGGTAGTCAATAAAGACGCGCAATTTTGGTGCGACATAGCGGTTTTGCGGGTAAATCGCCCAGAAGTAAGTGCGCGACGGTGGTTCATACGGGCGCAGTAATTCTATAATCTCCCCACTTTTGATCTTTTCCCCGGACAGCAAGGTCGCCAACCGGGCAATGCCCAAGCCGTTCAGTGCGGCATAATGTTGAGCTTCGCCGTTGTTGGAAACAAAATTTCCACTAACGCGCAACAGCTTTGGCCCTGGGCAATTGATGAACGGCCAGTCGTTGAGATAGTCCGGCTCATTATAAGTCAGGCAGTTGTGTTTCAGTAGATCTTCCGGTTTTTTCGGCTCGCCATATTTTTCAAGGTAATCCGGGGAAGCATAGATGATGCGGCGGATAGGGCAGAGTTTGCGTGCGATCATGGAAGAATCAAATAATTCATCCCCAATGCGCAGGGCCACATCTTCGCCTGTTTCCATCAGATCAACCCGGTGGTCATTTAGGTTCAGCTCAATCTTGACTTCCGGGTAGCGTTCTTCAAATTCCCGGATCAAAGGCGCAATGCGCCTGGCACCCATCACCACAGGGCCGTTCACACGCAAGACGCCACGGGGGCTGTCGCGCAGGCTGCCGACTTCAGATTCAGCTTCTTCAATCTCGCTCAGGATACGGCGGGTATGTTCCAGATAGCGCGCGCCTGCTTCGGTCAGATTGAGCTTGCGGGTGGTCCGATTAAGCAGGCGAACGCCCAAGCGGTCTTCAAGGGCGCTGATCTGTTTGCTGATGGCTGATGGCGTCAGGTGCAGGCTGCGCGCAGCCTCGGAAAAGCTGCCGTCTTTGACGGTCTGGGCAAAGATCGACATTTGGCTTTCTTTACTCAAGGGCTCCTCCTTATTTGTTCCTGTGGTTCAAAAGTGATGTGCGTAATCAGTGTATTATATTTACTGAGGAAATAAAATACATTCCTATCCAACATCAGGTGAATAATTTGTGACGAAGATATAAGAACAGTTTGGAATGTATCTATTCCTTTTTCGCACAAGTGGTTTGCCAAAACACCGGGTTATCGACAGGCCCTGAACTGATTATTGTGCGCCCAACTTATTTAAAGGAGTTAATTATGATTGATTATCAAACTTCCAACACCGCCCTTTCTACATATGAACAAATCGATCTCGCGATCTTGAAAGGCCAGGAATTGCGTGCTGAGAAAATCAGCATGGATGTCAAAAAACTCTTTTCATGGGTTTCAAACCTGTTTCACTCCGGCATGTCCGGCGGGTCTGGATTGGCTTCTCAATCCTAAGAAATAGTGACGAATTTTCGACATTTTAGATGCCTCCCTGTCAAAAAGCCCTTTACTGCAGAAATGTGGTTTGGGGCTTTTTTCTTTGGAAAGAGCTTTGTTTTTAAGGTGTTAGGAAGCTTTTTGGTTTATTCCTAAAATTCACAAGTGATTTGCCAAAACAGTGCATTATCAAATTGAACGAAAAAACATAAAGTCTTACTCATCGGGAAAACAAGAAAACTTATTTAGGAGATAGACCTATGAACAAATACATGATTTTAGAAGCCCAGCCTTTGAGCCGTGAAGACGTTGATGCCGCTATCCTGCGCGCACATCAAATCCGTTCAGAAGAGACATGGACTGTATTTGTCAAACTTGGGTCCTGGGTCTCCAAACTCTTTCATTCGAATGTCACAGGTGGTTCCGGACTGGCACATTCGTCTTAAAGGATTAAAGCTTAAACCTCCCAATTTCAGCTTTACTCCTACCTGATTTCCCAAATCGGAACATTACGTCCCAAAGAAAAACGCCTTTTGTGTCTCCCTCCCTGCACAAAAGGCGTTTTCTTTTTTTATCTCGTTGGATCGATCTTAAAAGATACAGGATTTGGTGAATTCTGCGGCTTCATTGGCTGTCCAGTCACCTTTTGGTTTTTCCTTCATATCTTCACACCACTCTTTTGACCCGACTTCCGGGGAACAGGCGCTTAAGGCAACCGTACTGAGGGCCAGCAGGGTCAACACGAACAGAGATTTAAGAGATATAGTCATAGCAAACCTTTCAAAAAATTAATCTTACATGCCGGAATTGCGTGCCCGGCGTTCAATCGTTTCATCCGGGGTGAGGAATTCACGCATATGGTTGGCGGCCCCGGTACCTGCTTCGGCATAGATGTTATAAACGCGATCAATGCCGGCGGCTTCCAGTTTGGGTACATCTTCATGGAATTTGGCGGTGGCCACGATGGGACCTTCATAGCCGCGTTCGCGCAATTGTTTGGCGGCCTGGCGGTTAGCTTTGGGGTTTGGCATGGCCAGCAGGATCAGGTTGATATCGCTTTGGCTTTCTTCCATGCGGGACCAGAATTCCGGGTTGGTGGCATCACCGCGCAGCACATTACGGCCATTTTCCACCTGACGCATCACTTCGCGGTCATCCTGGTCGATCCCCAGAATTTGCCCGTCTACCATGGCATCCATCTGGTCATAGGCCGCACAGCCCACACGCCCCATGCCAAAGACCATGATCTTGTTGCCTTTCAGCGCAATATCTTCATCACCGCTAAGCCGTCCTTTGCCTTCGTGCTTTTTAAGGTGGTGACGGTATTTGGCGTAAATTTTGTCGGCAAAGGCGTTAAAGGGGGAGGCAATGACGAAAGAGGCAGAAAGTGTCAATGCAATCACGGTCAGCCATTCATTGCCGAGCCAGCCTGCCCCAATGGCAATGGCGGCAACGATCAGGCCGAATTCGCTATAGTTCCCAAGGCTGAGGGCTGCCAGCGTACTGGAACGAGCGCGCACTTTCAGCTTGGTAAAGAGCTTGAAGAACAAGGCTGTCTTAAACGGGATCAGCAACAAGAGGATCAGGGCAGCGCCTGCGGTTTCCCACGTCGGCAGGCCCGTTAAGCCAATGGTCAGGAAGAAACAAACGAGGAAAACATCCTTGAAACCGATTAATGTGTGGGCCAATTCACTGCCTTTATGATGGCTTGCCAGCAACAGGCCGAAGATCAGCGCACCCAAATCCCCCTTCATGCCAACCATTTCAAAGACAGCTGCCCCGCCTAAGGCCATGACGAAGCCAAAAACAGCAAGCAGTTCTTTATGCCCTGCCCATTCCATCAGTTTGCCAAGGAAATGACGCCCGGGGATGAGCATAAGCAGCGCCAGCGCCCAGGGTGATGGCACTTTACCGGAAGAAACCGCCAGAAACAGCACAGCGGCGATATCCTGCATAACAAGTACACCGATGGCGATCTGGCCGTAACGTGACGTCAACGCGCCGCGATCTTCCATGGTCTTAACGGCAAAGACGGTGCTGGAAAAAGAAAGGGCAAAGGCAACGATCAGCGCGGTGGATATATCCATTCCGTCAAACATCAGGACGCCACCAATGCTTAACATCATCAGCAAGGCCCCGGTCACCACAATGGAAATCCCCATATGGATGGTGGTCGATGCCCAAATTTCTGGCTTTAAGAGGTTGGCGATGCGTAATTTCAACCCGATGGTGAACAACAGAAGAGTGACGCCCAAATCAGCGATTTTGCGCAGGAAGTCGTCGCCTTCCGCACCCATCACATGCAGGATGAAGCCCGCGATCAGAAAGCCGACCATGGGCGGCAGTTTGATCTGTCGGCATAACAGGCCAAAGGCAAAGGCAATGGCAATCCAGGCTGGATCGCGATAATCAATGGCAATAAGAAGGGTTTCCATCCACTATACCCCCTGGGACGTCTTGATCTTATTCTTTTGTAGCTTCGGGCTTTTTGCCTTTTATTTCAAGGCTTATCGGCTTTAAAAACGCTCTGACACCCAGATGGCGAATTTGGAACCGGATTTGATGGCTTTACTCAGGATACTGTAACCCGGCGCGTCTTCTGCGCCATGTTGATACCCGATGTCGCGGTGTTCCAGTTCTTCTTCGCGGAACTTGGCGAAGGTTTCGCGCAATTCCGGTTCTGTCTCACCCAATTCTTCGATCTGATCGGCATAGTGACCATCAATGGTTTCTTCCACCGCAACCGTGCAGGCCATGGCCGCTTTTTCCCCCAGCAGGGCTGTACCTGCGCCAAGGGCAAAACCAGCGGCATGCCAGATAGGCGTGAAAAAGGTTGGGCGCACGCGTCGTTTAGCTGCCATCTTGTTGAAGGTATCCAGATGGACTTCTTCCTGTTCCAGCATATGGGCGAGCAGTTCTTTCTTATCACTTTTACCAAGGACCGCCATCTGACCTTTGTAAATGCGCACAGCCCCATATTCGCCCGCCTGATCCACGCGGATCATACGTTCTACCATCTGGTCGTGATTTAGATCACCGGGCATGCGCCCTTTTGCTGTGCTCATGATATGCTCTTATTCGAAAGATTATGTGTTGGCTTTTAGTTTACGGATGATTGACAGGCTCGTAAAGCTACTTGCGGCTAAAAACAGGCTGCCGATGGTGTTGTAAACCGTGATGGAAATCCCCAGCATGACCCAGTCCTTGGTATCACAGGCCTTGACCGGTTCGGCCATGATGGAGGCTTTGAGGTCTTCAAAGCTCATATTCATGGACTGAGCACCACTGCAGGCGGCCTGCCAATAACCTTCTTCCACACCGAAGTGATAAAAGGCGATTGATCCGCCGATCATAAAGGAAATGCCACAGCCAGCAAGGGCGGCTTGCTGTGTAAAGCTGCCGGGTTTGCCGATAATGGCGAAAAGGGCAAACAGGCCAGAGGCCACATAGGGGATGCGCTGATACAGGCACAGAACGCAAGGCTCAATGCCGACGACGTACTGTACGAAATAGGCCGTGCTCAGGCCTCCAAGACAGACCAAAAAGATAAACAGGCCGGGCAGTTTTGGGTTCTGGGAGATACGTTCAATCAGATAGGTCATGATTTAATGCCATAATTTCAAAAGGGCGAACCCGCCAACTAGCAGAACAACAAAAGCAAGGCTGAGTTTACCCAGATGCTGTTCTATAAAGATTTTGATGGGTGCACCGAACTTCCACAAAAGCGCGGCGATCAGGAAAAAGCGCGCCCCGCGCCCCACAAGCGATGTCAGGGCAAAAGATGTCAAATCCATTTGGGTCACCCCACTTGCGATGGTGAAAAGCTTGTAAGGGATGGGAGAGAAGCCAGCGGAGAAGACGATCAGGACGCCATGTTCGTTATAAAGTTCTTTCACCGCCTCAAACTTGGCTGCGGCATGATAGAATTCCAGCACGGGCTGAGCCACGGTTTCAAACAGGCCATAACCAATCCCGTATCCTGCAATCCCGCCAAGCACCGAAGAAATGGTGCAAAGGGTTGCAATTTTCCAGGCCTGATCACGCGCTGCCAAAATCATCGGGATCATCACAATGTCTGGCGGGATCGGGAAGAAAGAGCTTTCGGCAAAGGAAACCACACAGAGAATCAAAATGGCATATTGGTGGGCTGCCAAATTCATGGTCCAGTCATAGCATCGTTGAAGCACGTTTTTTGATCCTGTGTTGATGATTGAATTCAGCGCTGTTTACCAGTCGTCTGGCTGCTTCGCAACGTGTTATGGACGAAGAAGATGAAGAAATTATGTCAAAGCTGCCCCCCATTGCAGATATGGGTGAAAAAAACACTTGCGCCGTAATGTGTGACGAACTAAAAGAAGGCAACCGAACCAGTGAATAGCTGCTATGGCGGCGTGATGGAATTGGTAGACGTGAGGGATTCAAAATCCCTTGTCCTTACGGACGTGCCGGTTCGACTCCGGCCGCCGCTACCATTTTAGCTTGTTCACTTGGTTCGGTTTTTTATTGCTTATATATGTTCTGTTTTTGTTCTTGATTTTTCCGTGTATTTCAGCTATATAAGAAAATAGTCAACAGCAGAAGTGTGCCCGGATGGTGCCTTCTGCTGTTTTCGTTTCTGAAAGCCGCTCTTCCCAAATCGGGAAGGGCGGCTTTTTTGTTTTTAATCTCAGAATCAAAAGGATGACGCAGATGTCACTTTTCCCAGATTTTTCAAATATGTTTCGTGTTGGTAAAACCATCAGTCAGGATGCGAACGCAGACCCAAATGATGTGCTGAACACCAAAAATGCTCTCGCCCAGACCGGGGATTATCAGGTGCCGGATTTCGGCATCACCGATGTACCTGACATGGGAATGATTGATGGCCTTAAAAGTTTCCAGCAGAAGAATGGCCTGAAAGTTGACGGTGTGATGAAACCTGGTGGGCCTACGGAAAGCAAGATGGCAGATGTGCTCGCCACCCAAGGGGGGGATGGCGTTGATCCACAGTCTCCGAAGAAACCCATAAACCCAAAACCGGGTAAAATTGATCCGTTGACAGGTTTGCCCGAAGTAAAAATGCCGAAACCCAAAACACCCGGCAAGGGCCTGTGGGAACCAGTTGGGCAGGCCCCCAAACCCGTGACAACACCCTGGTTTCAATCCCCCAAGGTCCAGCCATTGCCGGATGAAGATCATTCTGCTAACACCCGCGCGCTGGACGGCATGCTGCAATATACCAAAAACGGCTCTCTACCTGCCCTTTTTGCGGACAGTTTGAAAACGGGGGATGAAAAAGCCGTCAATGAATTTGCCAATTTCATGCAGCAACTGAACGCCCGCAAACCCGAGCGTGCAGCAGCGTTTGAACAGGAGGTCATGAGTAAATTACCCGAACAGGGGAAGCAGTCTATTCAGGCATATGCTCAACAACAAGACGGAGATGTGTCTCAAGCGTCGGATGATGATTATCAGGATTCCGAAAAATGTATGGAATTGAAATCTCAGTATGATGAAGATATTCAAAGATCGAATGATGCGTGGAATGATTACTTGGACAAACAGGATGAGCTTGATGGCGTCAGTCAGGATGCCAAGGATGCATTGGATAATCTAAGAGATATCTTGACTGAAGTTCTTTTTGGTATCGTTCTTAGAGGTGTACGAAAAGGAAATGTTCGTGGCGCAATTGATCAGGCAAAAAAGCCTGTAAATTGGCTGGATGTATTTGACAATGCCTGGACGCTTTATGAAGCAAAAGGAAAGGAAGAGGAACTGCAAAAAGAAGCCAAGAAATATAAGGAAGATAGTGAATTCTGGAAAAAAGAAAGTGAAAAAACTCTTTTAATTGCAGGTAAAAATTATCATTGCAAAATTCACAGCTGGAAAAAGAGTTAATTCTCTTCGTTGCAGTTCATCAAATTCGGCATGAATCTTTCGTCAAAGGGAACTGTTATCTGAAGATAGCTACCGGCGTTTTCATATGCTTTTTTTAGTTGATTGGAAACGTCGGCGCCGCTTCTTTGTGCCATCAAGAGCCAACCGTATGCTTCACGATTACTGTGAGCTAAGTCAGGATCGTTTGAACTAAATACTTCTCCCAGTTTGATCATGGAGGGAACATGCCCGCATTCTGCGAGGTTGATTAAGCTGAATTGTCCTTCGCCTTTTCTGTTATTGCCAAAGGTTCCTTTGATAAGCTCATTACTGTGAAAATAAGCGATATTCTTGTCCTGCTTACTTAAAGAAATTAGGTGACGATCTGCTGCAAACAGGCTTTGTTTGATTTGTCTGCCGTCAATATATTTTACACCATTTCCTGTGAGGAGGGATTTAGCAAGAAGGTAATGTTTTTCTCTGTTTGTTAAAATTTCTTCATACCAATGAATGCCGTGTTTTAATAACGGTGTTATTTGTCTGTCTCTTAGGTGTCTATGAGTTCGTATGGCAGGGTTCATATCATTTTGAGTTATGGCATTAACTAAAAAATATCGAAAAAACTCATTGGTTAACTCCTCTGAATGTGTTGCTCCGTGTCCAAGTGAATGTTTCCAGGCAACGATTGCATAATAATAAGGTCCGCCCATATCCGCAGCACGTTTAAAATGCTCATACGCTTTGGCAGGGTCATATGGCACGCAGATTTCACGATCATACATTTCACCAAGCACGACACGCGCAGCATATTCATCTTCCGGGTCTTTAAGTGCTTTTTGTAATCGCGCGTTCAAGGACGTGCAGTCACCATGAATACCTTTATCAAAATCTCTATGGAAGTGACTGGAGTTCCCCGCGAGCAATTCCTTTGCTGGAAGTTTGGGCAGAGGTTTGGAAACATCAATAGCCTGCGCGTTCTCTGAGGAGATGCCCCAGAGCATTAGAAAGGCCAGTAAGCTGATTAGCGGGTGCTTAAACTCAAACATTGCAATTTCATCCAATATAACAATTCAAACCATATTGCCCTATGAACGGGTTAGAGGGAATATTTGTTGTGGATAGAATTGCCAAAGATTTATTCAGCAGGCCAGGGCACTGAGTCTGTGCAGTTATCAACCAGATAGACGTTGTTGCGGGTGTCGTTGTTGATGAAGACCTGGTTGGTGGCGGATTGTTTCAGGAATTCTTTGTCGCATTGTGCGCTTTGTCCGGTGCCGACGACCAGTTGTTTGCCGGGGATGATCATGCAGCTGTGGGCGCGGTCCAGGTTGCTCCATTCCGGGCAGATGTCGTTTTCGACCTGATACTCACGTTTGCTGTCCCCCGGTGCGTTGAAGGACCACCAGCTGCCTTTTGCACTCCAGGACTTGCTGCTATCCCAGACGCGATAGACTTTGACGGCTTCAACAGCTTCATAAACCTGGCCTTGACAGAGTTTGCCTTTGCCTTTTTCGCCTAAAGCATTGTCCAGTAACTCTTTATTCTGAGCTACCATCAGTCCGGCGGGGATCGGCCCGATCTGTCCGATGCAGTCAGGATTTGCTGTAGAATGGAGGGGGTGGGTGGTTTGCGTTGGGGCGCAGGCCGTTAGAAAACCGACAAATAAGGTTAATGTGGTCAGTTTTTTGAAATTTTTGAACATGATCTGCACCCAGATAAGAAATAATTGATCCAAATTTAACAATCAATACTAGACATAGTTATCAAGTATTCAAGCTTTTATATGTAGTCCGTATATAAGGCCTATCTGAATGGTTGAAATTGCCTATACGTTGGTCTAATAGTAAGATTGAGAAACTTGTGGTAAGATACTGAAAATAGAGAATATTTGTAATATAGTTGCGCACGCAACCAACTTTTTTTACAAATATGTTGCGCGAACCTATGAGTTTGGTTACAAAAATACTCAAAGAAAAACAGCTACCTAATATAGCAACAGAGAGAAGCGTCTTAAGGAGAACACGATGGACCCCCAAATGGTTTGGGACATGATGGACGAGAGCGAAGAGGACAAACACACTGCCCTTTGCCAGTCGATTGAACCAGAAGACGAAAAGAACAGTTACAAAGAAGAAAACACGTCCAAGGTTGCCCGAGGTTGGATGGGCTTCCCTGTCTATGGGTTGAATCGCTAATCCACCTCTACCTTCTTCATTTAGATACAAAAAACCCCGCTTGATGTCTTTGCGGGGTTTTGTGTTTTCAGGGGTCTGAAACTTAGCGCTTTGTGATCACATCTTTGATGATATCCAGGACAATCTGGGTTCCTGTTTCGACTAACAGAACATCATTATCGACGATAACACGTTCTGTCCCTGGTGCAGGTGGCGGCAGGCGACGTGTCACTTCCTGAGGGAGATCACGTTTTGCCAGTCCGGGCGGCAGTGTGTCACGTTTGGCAAGGCCCTTGGGGAGCTGATCTTTTTTAGCCAGTCCAGGCGGCATTCCTTTATTCTTTCCTTTTCCTTTGGAATTACCTTTTCCTTTCCCTTTGTTCTTGTGTTTTTTACCGCCGTTGTCGTCGTCATCGTCTTCCATTTCTTCATCTTTTGATCGTGCAGCGGGTTTGACGCCTGCACGGTCCATGACTTCGCGGATGACACGTTTTTCCATTTCGCTGAAGATAATCTGACCGACTTCCTTGACGGTCTCGCGAGGGCTTTGGGCCTGAACCTGAAAAGACAGGCCAACGAAAAATAAAATGAGAATTAGAATGCGCATTGTCGTCCTTTCCGATATTTTCCTGCAAGTGTGACAGGAACTTCCTCACCTGTCCAATTATAGGAGCCACTTATGCAACCTTCTTCCTGGGTGACACGTTTTTCCAATCTGATTGATGGGGGCAGCTCTGTGCTGGACCTGGCCTGTGGGGGCGGACGGCACGGGCGTCTGTTTCTGGACAAAGGCTGTGACGTCTGGTTTGTGGATCAGAATATGGGAAAGCTCGCTGATCTTGAAGGCCACGCGAAAGCAAGGCTGGTACTGAAAAACCTGGAAGAAGAAGGCGCAGACTGGTCTTTTGAGGATAATGCCTTTGATGTCATTGTGGTGACCAATTACCTTTATCGCCCGCACTTGGCCGATATGCTCAAGAGCCTGAAACCCGATGGTGTGTTTATTTATGAAACATTCGGGGCGGGCAATGAACAGTTTGGTCGCCCGCGTCGTGCCGATTTTTTGCTTCAGCCGGGCGAGTTGCTTTCTGTCGTGCAGAACCGTTTAAGCGTGGTGGCTTATGAACATGGGATCGATGGGGAAAAGGTCGTTCAGCGGATTTGCGCCGTCAAAGAAGGCGACAAGACAGCCCCTTATGGATTGAACGTATAATCCTTGTCGTGGGTCAGCGAAGGCACTTTGGAATGGGCGCTTTCCACTTCGGCTAAATCCAGATCAACAATCAGGGTGCAGGGTTCATCCCCGCCTTCTGACAAGACCTCACCCCAAGGGGCAATGATCAGCGAATGGCCGTAGGTTTCCCGCTCGCCTTTGTGGGTGCCGCATTGACCTGGCGCAATCACAAAACAGCCGTTTTCAATGGCACGTGCCCGCAGCAGGACTTTCCAGTGCGCACGACCCGTCGGACGGGTAAAGGCAGCCGGAACCGTCAGAATTTTTGCACCGGCCTGACCATAGGCGCGATAAAGATGGGGGAAGCGCACATCGTAACAGATGCTCATGCCCAGCGGACCCCACGGGGTTTGCACCAGCACGGCTTCGTTGCCGCCATCGAACGTGTTGGATTCCCGGTAGCTTTCACCATTTTCCAGATCCACATCAAACAGGTGAATCTTGTCATATTGACCAACGATTTCACCTTTGTCGTTCAAAAGGATTGAACGGTTGGCAACTTTGCCGCTTTCTTGTCTAACCGCGAGGGAGCCGAGCAGGAGCCAGACTGAGAGTTCATTTGCCAGTTCCTGAAAGGCTTTCAATGCCGGATGTTCATCTTGCGGGAAGGATTTCGCAATGACGTTTTCGCCGCCAAATTCCATCATGGAGACATTTTCAGGTGTGCAGATTAGTTCCGCCCCCTGATCAGCGGCTTCGCGGATCATTTTGGAAGCGGTCTGGATGTTCTCATCCATATCGGCAGAGGCGTTTACCTGAATGACGGCAGCTTTAACAACAGACATGCAAAAGGTCCTTTATGCAGCGAGTTTTTCGTCCAACTTACCTGCACGTTCTAACGCATAGAGTTCATCACATCCACCGATATGTTCGCCATTGATGAAAATCTGTGGCACGGTATAGCCGCCATTGGCACGTTCCGTCATTTCGCGACGGGCTTCCGGGTGTTTGTTGACGTCAATTTCTTTAAAGCCTGCACCTTTATCTTGCAGCAACATTTTTGCGCGCATGCAGTAGCCGCAGAATTGTGACGTGTAAATTTCTATATTTGCCATGGGGGTGGCCTTTTCCTTTAATATATTCGCATCAGTTAAGTTTGATATAGCACGGTTTGAGCTAATTTCCAGTTCAACTTATTGTGTTTGAGTGTGAGCTACACGCGCCAGGGTTATAATATGAACTTCTTTTGCACCTGCATCCAGTAAAATATCTGTGCAGTTTAGTAGTGTCGCCCCCGTGGTCATAACGTCATCGATCAAAAGAACGGACTGACCTGTGATCTGTTTTGTGCAGGCAAAGGCTCCTTTCAGGTTCTTCTGGCGCGCCATGCGGCTGAGGTGGCCTTGGGGTGGGGTGTGGCGAATGCGCTTCAGAAGTCGTTGATCACACGGAAGGTTCGTTTGTTTGGCAATTTCCCGGGCAAGCAATCCGGCCTGATTGTATTTGCGCTTGATTAACCTGCGCCAATGAAGGGGAACCGGGGTAATCACGTCACAAGTCTTGATCAAATCAGGGGCTGCACGCACCATCCATCCGGCCAAAGCAGGGGCGAGATCACAGCGATCACCATGTTTAAAAGACAGGATCATCTTCTTTGAAAATTCATCATAGGGAAAGACCGTGCGTGCCTGTTTAAACGGCGGGGCGCAGCGTGCGCAATCCAAACACAGAGAAGTGTCCGGGACCTCATATTCAAAGGGCAGGCCGCAGCAGGAACAATAAGGCGCGGTGACAAAAGTTGCGTCTTCCCAACAATCGGCACAAAGGGTTTTATGACTACTGACGGGTTTGGCGCATGCAATGCAGCGTGGCGGCAGGAAAAGGTCTAAAACTTGGGCGAAGGGAGTCATTTGGGTTGGACCTCTTTAGGGAAACTGCTATGTGTTCCCTTTCGCTTATGAACGGCCCTGAGGAAGTTTTTATGTCCGATATCGAAATCATGAATGTGTTTGACCGTCAGATGGTGCGCGAACACCGCGACCGGGCCGCAAAAACCTGGGCAGATTTCGATTTTCTTCATAAAGAGGTGGCTGAACGAATTTGTGACCGACTGGACGACGTGGTGCGCGATTTCCCCCTGGCGCTCGATATCGGCTGCCATGGCGGAGACATCGCGGAAGTCATCGGCAAGCGCGGCAAGGTGGAAACCCTGATCCAGTGCGATCTGTCTGAAGGCATGGCCCGCCGTGCAGACGCCCAGAAGGCGACAACATTGGTCGCCGATGAAGAATTCCTGCCCTTTGGTCATGAAAAATTTGATCTGATCATCAGTAACCTCAGCCTCCATTGGGTGAACGATCTACCCGGTGCTTTGTTGCAGATCAACCGCGCGCTGAAACCGGACGGGCTGTTTATCGGCACCATGTTCGGGATCGAAACCCTGCGTGAGTTGCGTCAATGTTTAAGTGATGCGGAACTGGCCGTTGATGGCGGCATGAGCCCGCGCATTTCCCCTTTTGCGGACGTTCGTGATGCGGGCATGTTGTTGCAGCGCGCGGGCTTTAACCTGCCTGTGGTGGATGCTGATGGCATCGAAGTGCGTTATGAAAACCCCATGAAACTGATGAAAGACCTGAAGGGCATGGGGGAGAACAACAAGGTACTGGAACGTCGTAAAAACTTCACCAAGCGTGAATTGATCATGCAGGCGATGCAGCGTTATATGGAAGAATTCGCAGGCGACGATGGCCGTGTGCCTGCCACTTTCCAGGTCATGTATCTGACCGCTTGGAAGCCAGACCCATCCCAGCAAAAACCGATGAAGCCGGGAACGGCGGATAAGAAACTTGCCGAAGCACTGGGTGTGCCGGAACATATTTTACAGGGTAAAGATAAGCCATGAAATTTGAAACAGACCTGATCAAAGGCAAACTGATCAAACGCTACAAACGCTTTTTGGCGGATGTGGAATTGGAAAATGGCGAGGTGGTGACCGCCCATTGCGCCAATTCAGGCTCCATGCTGTCGGTGAAGGAAGCGGGTTCTATTGTCTGGCTGTCACCCAGCAACAACCCGAAGCGCAAACTGAAATTTACCTGGGAACTGATTGAGATCGACGGCTATAACGTCGGTATCAACACAGGCCATCCCAACAAGATCGTGGAAGAAGCCATTCTGGCTGGTCAGATCAAGGAACTGACAGGCTATGCAAATCTGCGTCGTGAAGTGAAGTACGGCCAAAATTCCCGCATTGATGTTTTGCTGGAAGATGATGACAAACCCAAATGCTACGTGGAAGTTAAAAACGTCACGCTTCGTCGTGGGGATAACGCAGACTTTCCTGATGCGGTAACCTCACGCGGGGCAAAACATTTGCGTGAACTGGGCGATATGGTGGAAGAAGGTCATCGCGCCGTCATGTTTTATCTGGTGCAGCGCGCCGACTGTAAAGTCATGGATATCGCACGCGACATTGACCCGACCTATGATGAAGAACTGAAGACGGCCCTGAAGCGCGGCGTTGAGGTGATTTGTTATCAATGTGACGTGGGCACCGATGAGATTAAGGTAACAACCCCGGTTAACGTTGCTTTTCTCTAAAAATTAGACTAAGTAAATTGCTCAAGTAATTTAATTATCAAGATATAAGGAAAAAACATTGGCCCGCGGACCGATCAAAATTCACACAGCCGAAGATTTCGAAGGAATGCGCAAGTCAGGTAAACTGGCAGCGCAGACACTGGATTTCATCACACCATACGTAAAACCGGGGGTAACCACGGGCGAACTGGATAAGCTGTGTCATGAATTTATCGTTGACCATGGGGCAATTTGTGCACCGCTGAATTATCGCGGTTTTCCGAAATCTATCTGTACCTCTATCAACCATGTGGTCTGTCACGGCATTCCCGGTGATAAAAAACTGACCGAAGGCGACATTGTGAATATCGATGTCACCACCATTCTGGATGGCTGGTATGGCGATACATCGCGCATGTTCCCGGTGGGGAAAACCAAGGTGAAAGCTAACAAATTGGTGGATGTCACCTATGAATGTTTGATGCTGGGGATTCAGGAAGTTAAACCTGGTGTGCCGCTTAACCGCATCGGTCATGCCATCCAGACTTATGCAGAAAGCTTCCGTTATTCTGTTGTGCGTGATTTCTGTGGTCATGGTCTGGGCCGTGTCTTCCATGATGCGCCGAACGTGCTGCATTATGCCGATGGTAAAAAGGACGAAGGTCCGATCCTGCAGGAAGGCATGTTCTTCACCATCGAGCCGATGATCAATGCGGGCAAGGTGGATATTAAAATCCTGTCTGATGGCTGGACGGCGGTAACGCGTGACCGTTCCCTTTCTGCCCAGTTTGAGCATTCCATTGGCGTCACCAAAGACGGCTGTGAGATTTTCACTCTGTCTGAAAAAGGCTGGGACAAGCCGCCTTATCAATAATTTTAGATTGATTCACACTCTTCAGTTCATTACTTCTACTATTATGACTTAGGCCCATGATATGAAGTAATAAATGAATCAAGCTTTTCATGATATGCCTGATACGCAAAAAACGATCGTGCGTATCCTTGTGCTTGCCGCGCTTTATTATGTCAGTGGTAAAGTTGGTCTCAGACTGTCGCTTGCCCATGCCAATGTGACACTCATCTGGCCACCAACGGGGTTTGCGCTGGCCTTTATGATGTTGTTTGGCTATCGCATGTGGGTGGGCGCGGCAATCGGGGCTTTTCTGGTCAATATTACAACGGATATCAGCTTTGGCGCGGTGTTTGGTATTACGCTTGGCAATACGGCCATGGCTCTGTGTGGGACTTATTTGTTGCGTCAGAACAATTTTAAGGCTGACTTCAGCCGGATGCAGGATATTCCGGCCTTTCTCTTTCTGGGCGCGTTCTGCAGCAGTTTGGTCAGTGCCTCGGTTGGGTCCAGCAGCCTTCTGATCAGCGGAGCCATCCCGTCGTCCATCTTCAGCACGGTTCTGACGGATTGGTGGCTGGGCGATGCCATGGGGGTGATGATTGTTGCGCCATTCACCATGATCTTGCTCTATACTCCGCTAAACCAGCCCTGGGCTTTACAGAAAGAAATGGTAAATTCCCTACAGGGGGGCTTGCTTGCTGTGTTAAGCGGCCTGTTGATTTTTTCTGGCTGGGCCGAGATCAAAGGCATACTGAACCTCTTACTGCTGGTCCCGTTGCCGATCATTATCTGGTGTGCCTATCGTTATGGCGTGACGGGTGTTGCTACAGGGGTCATCGGACTGTCCAGTGTGGCGCTGGTCGGAACTTCCAATGGGTATGGCCCTTTTGCTGGCGAGGATGTGCATTTCGCCTTTGTTTTGTTTTTTGCCTATATCGTTGTGCATTCCATCATCGGCTTGTTGATGGCCTCTGCGTTGCGCGAACGAGCAAGATCACAGCAACGGATCGAAGAACTGGAAGCCAAATTTGACCATTTGACCCGCAGTGTCCCGGATATTGTGGTGGTGTTGAACGAACATGAAAATTGTGTTTATGCCTTTTCCGGTCAGGAAGAACATATCCGGCATCTGACAAACAAGCCGCTGGACGAAATTCTCGATCTGGATTTGAATCAGAATGTTTATCGCGCCATTCAGGCTGCCAGGACCTCCAGGACGGTTCAGCTGTGTGAGGTGATTTTGAAATGGAAAGATCGGCAATTGCTCTACAGTTTGCGTATTGCGCCTGCTGAAGATCATATTGGTCATGAACGACTGGCGCTTTACTTCAGGCTGAAACAGGACTGAAAAAAATCTCACACCCATTCATAGGGAGGATGTGAACTCCTGATGAAAGAGGTTAAGGTGAGCGAGAAACCCCATTATATCGGGCATCGACAACGGCTTAGGGAACGTTTTTTAAAATCCGGTTCCAAGGCGTTGCATGATTATGAACTGATCGAACTTTTGCTGTTTGGTGCCAAGCCCCGCGGTGATGTGAAGCCGCTGGCAAAAAGGTTGATTGAAACTTATGGCAGTTTCGCTGATGTGGTCAGTGCGGATCCGATAACATTGGGGTTGGAAGAAGGGCTGGGCGAGGCAGCGGTCTGTGCCTTAAAAGCAGCCGAAGCGTCTGCCCACAAATTACTGCAGGAACAGGTGATGAATAAACCAGTGCTGTCGTCCTGGCAGATGCTGCTGGATTACTGTCGGGCAAGCATGGCGTTCCACGGGGTGGAACAGTTTCGGGTGCTTTACCTGAACCGAAAAAACGTACTGATCGCAGATGAACTGCAGGGGCGCGGTACCATTGATCACACGCCCGTTTATCCGCGCGAGGTCATCAAACGTGCGTTGGACCTGGAAGCAAGCGCCCTGATCATGGTGCATAATCACCCCAGCGGCGATACGACCCCTTCGCGCGGCGACATCGATATGACAAAATGTATTCGTGATATTGCCAAACCCCTGAGTATTGAACTGCATGACCACGTCATTGTGGGGAGAAAGGGCTATTACAGTTTTAAGAGCACGGGGTTGATTTAAAATCACACCCCATTGCCGCGCGGGTGCTCGACGTTTTTAGTCAAACGTCTGAAAGCTTGACGCTTTTTGGTTATCTGCGCCTTAACCTTGCAAGAACGGATTGCTGCGACGCTCATCGCCAATGGTGGATAGCTGTCCATGACCCGGGATAAAGACCACATCATCGCCTAGCGGGAAGAGTTTGGTCTTGATTGCATTGATCAGATCCTCATGATTTCCTTTGGGGAAGTCGGTGCGGCCAATGGAGCCCTGAAACAGCACGTCACCCACAATGGCAACACGGGTTTCTTTATCAAAAAAGACCACATGACCCGGTGTGTGGCCCGGACAGTGCAGAACTTCCAGCGTCACATTGCCAAAGCTGACGGTGTCGCCATCGTTCAGCCATTCGGTCGGTGTGAAGCTTTCAGACGGAGGGAAGCCAAACTGTTGGGCCTGATCGGCGAGACCGTCAATCCAGAAATCATCGCCTTTGTGTGGGCCAATGATGGGCAGGTCTTTTTTAACGGCAATTTCAGCGACTGCACCTACATGATCCAGATGGCCATGGGTGCAGAGGATTTTTTCCAGCGTGATGCCTTCTTTTTCCACCGTCTGCATCAGGATGTCCATGTCCCCGCCCGGATCGACCAGGCAACCCTTCATTGTGTCTTCGCACCAGATCAAAGAACAATTCTGCTGAAAGGAGGTAACAGGGATAATCGTGGCTTTCATGGGTCGTTTCCATCTTAGATTTATAGAATTTGCGCGCGAGTATGGTGGGCCACTTGATGGAAGTCAATGTCCGCATTTTAGACTTACTCTAATTTACAGCTTCCCCCCAGTTCAAGTGAAGAAAAGTACGACTATAAATGACCCAAGTTTTTCTAGAGATCGGTGAACCGGTCCGCGAACCCAAAGGCCCTGCGCTTCTTTCTGCAGGACATCGTCCCTTCTTTTTATGTGCAGCCCTTTCAGCTGTGTTTTTGCTGGCACTATGGCTGTTTGCCCTGATGGGGGATTTGACCCTGTCGTCTACCTGGCATGCCCATGAAATGCTTTATGGATTTGCAGGTGCTGCCATTGCTGGATTTTTGATGGCAGCGGTGCCCAAATGGACCAATGGCCGCAGCCCCACAGGCCTGCCCCTTGCCATGATCACCATGATCTGGGTCCTGGGCCGCATTGGCGTTTTTGCAGGTGATGTCTATGAAGAACTCTATATGCTGGCCTATGCCGACCTTCTGTTTATGCCGATTATTGCCTATGTGGTGGCACGCATGATCATGGGGGCGAAAAATGCCCGCAACTATGTGGTCCTGGCGATCCTAGGCGGGATTATCATCAGCAATATCGCCTATCATTTCTTCGATCCGGCCAATGCTCTGCGTGCGGGCGTCTTTATGGTGGCCACACTGGCAGCGCTTATTGGCGGGCGCGTGATCCCGGCCTTTACCCAAAATGCCCTGCGTATCCATACGGGCGATCAGCGCATCATCTGTTCCACCCCGGCCTGGACCCACAAGGCCACATTGGTCTTGATGTTCCTGTTGGCAGGCACGCAATTGTTTGGTGCCCCGGTGATGGTGACAGGTGCGATCTCGGCTGTTCTGGCAGCGGTCCTGTTTTTCCGCATGCTGAAGTGGCGATCGCTCAATACGCTGTTTGATCCCATCGTGTGGATTTTGCATGCAGCCTATGTCTGGCTGCCAATCGGTTTTACCCTGAAGGCCCTGTCGGATCTGACCGGATTGGTGGAAACCAATGCCGCCCTTCATGCGCTCACATCCGGTGGGATCGGTTTGTTGATTTTGGCCGTGGCATCACGTGCCGCGCTTGGTCATTCCGGTCGTCCGTTGAAAGTATCTGTTGCGACCGTGGCGTCATATCTTCTGGTGATCGCAGCGACCATCCTGCGCGTGCTGGCCTTCAGCCCGGAATGGGTGACACTGTCCGGCATGATGTGGGTGGCGGGCTTTGGTCTCTTTGCCATTGTCTATACACCGATCCTGATCAAGCCACGCATCGATGGCTTGCCGGGCTAAGTAGTTCTTGCGATTGCAGGAGTTTGGCTTACAGGTCATAGTCGTTCGAAGATGAGTTTCGGAGAATGAGTATGACCCATAGCCCTGCTGCCATGGTTGTTCGGGTATTTGTCCCCTTTGCCTTTGGCTATTTCCTGTCTTACCTGTTTCGGGTGGTCAATGCGGTTATTGCGCCTGACCTGGTGGCCGATCTGGGGTTGGGACCGGATGTGCTGGGCCTGTTGACGGCGTCCTATTTCCTGAGCTTTGCCGCCTTTCAAATTCCGCTTGGAGTCTTGCTGGATAAATATGGCCCCCGTCTGGTGGAAGCGGGCCTACTGATCTTTGCTGCGGCGGGTGCCGCCCTTTTTGCCGTGGCTGAAGACAGTCTGACCCTGATTGCCGGGCGCGCGCTTATCGGTTTTGGGGTGTCGGCCTGTCTGATGGCCTCTTTCAAAGCCTTCACGGTTTTTTATGAGCCGGGCAAACTGCCGCTGGTCAACGGGTTCATCATGGCCGCAGGGGGCATGGGGGCCTTGGCGGGCACCGCACCAACCGAACTGGTGGTGCAGGAAATCGGTTGGCGTGGCGGCTTCTGGGCCTTGGCCGGGCTGACCATTGTCTGTGCGGTTCTGGTCTATCTTCTGGTGCCACCCACAAAACGCCCGGGCCATAAAACCACCCTTGCAGAACAAATGGCCGGGGTGAAAGAGGTGTTTGTCAGCTCCTTTTTCTGGCGCGTGGCCCCGATCACAATGGCAAGTCAGGCAACCTTGATTTCAATCCAGAGCCTGTGGGTCGGCCCCTGGCATCGCGATATCGCCGGGCTGGAACGAGGGGATGTTGCAGGTGAATTGTCCTGGATTGCTGGGGCCATGGTGGCCGGATTTCTCGGGCTTGGGGCATTGAGCGAACGGTTGGGGCGCTATGGGTTCAAGACGGTCTATGTTGCAGGTACGGGGATGTTTGTCTTCCTGTTGGCCCAGATCGGGATTATCATGGAATGGGCGGTTGATCTGCCCTTCCTCTGGATCGCCTTTGGCTTTTTTGGCACCACCGGGATTTTACAATATGCCGTCCTGTCGCAACATTTCCCTAAGGAACTGGCCGGACGGGTCAATACGGCGATCAACCTGATGGTTTTCATCACCATCTTTGTCCTGCAAAGCTTGAGCGGTAGAATCATCAATATGTGGGAGGTAACCGCGGCAGGCGGCTATGACCCCGAAGCCTACAAAGCCGCCTTCGGCTTCTTCCTCACCTTGCAGGTTGTGACCTTTATCTGGTTTGTGTGGCCGAGGAAGAAGGTGGAATAGGAGCTTTGTTCTTTATTCGTTCTAGATTTTTTAGCATTTTGTGTTATATAGCTTAAAGTCAACAGGAGAAGTGCGACCACCCGGTCCCTTCTCCTGTTGGCGTTTATATTGAACCAAAGCGGTTGCTTCCTGTGCGGGGAGCAGCCGCTTTTTTTATGGAGAAAGTAAAATGATTGACTATTTGGCATTGAAACAACCCATTGGCCCATCTTACAACACGGACCCTGATGATGTGACGCAAACTAAAACCGCATTGGCATCATCTGGTCACTATCAAGTGCCTGAGCATGGAATCTCACCCTACCCAGATACACCATTGATGGATGGTATTAAGTCTTTTCAGAAAGAAAATAATTTACGCATTGACGGAGTAATGAAGCCCGGTGGAGAAACCGAGAAAACCATTAATAAGCAAGCTGCAACTGTTAAAGGTGACTGGGAAGGGCGCCGATTTACGGATGGCTGTATTCCTAAAAGTGGCTGGAAAACTTTGGGAAGAGGTAAGGCCTGGAATCCAGACGATCGACAAGTTTATCGTTGCATGACCACTAAGGGCTGGGAGAAATTTGTATATGGGCCAAGACGTTGGATTGGTATGAGTCGCTTTGGTAATTACTAGTCTTTAATTAAAAAGGGGGCGTGTATGCGTTCCCATTTATTTTATCTCTATGACCCGTCCTGAAATAAGTTGACAGATTGGAGACTTATTATGGGAAACAAAGAAAACAAGCGGGTTAAGCGCACACAGCGTGATTATC
>NZ_JAWLVJ010000012.1:0-140377 GCF_033100395.1 Terasakiella sediminum
TATATCTTGGTTTTTTCATTTCGAATCTCCTGCACTTAATATACGAGAAAATTCTACTTCTAAGGACCACTAAAAATCGGGGGTATTACCGTAGCTGATGACTTTGGCGGGTTTGTGGATCATGTTTTGGGTGTTTTCCTGCTGGACGATCTCGCCATTTAGCCTCGTTGTGAGCAGAAGGTTGTTGGGATCAAGGCCCGTGACCACCGCCGGGCCGACGGGGCCGAAGCCGTCGCTGGCTTTGGCGCGCATCCATTGCAAGTCCCGGCTCTGCCAGCCGCGTTCACTCAGATCATTCCCAGCCGTCAGGCCGAAGATATAGTCTGGGGCTTCGGCCTCAGAAACATCCTTGGCCCGTTTGCCGATGACCAGCACAAGCTCGCCTTCAAAATGGACATTGCTGGCATCTCTCGGGAGATTGACCTTTTCTCCGCTTCCGATCAGCGAGGTTGGCAGTTTCAAAAACAAGGGCGGTGGCAGGTCAGAAGAGGAAGCAAGATGGCTTGCGAAATTCATCCCAACAGCAAAGACCTTGCGCGCATCTGTTGGCGGCAGCAGGCGCACGTCGCTTAACGCATAACGCTTGCCCGTTTTTGATGACATGGGGAATAGGCCCGCGCTCAATTCCTCAATCTCTTCACCCGCCACAATGCCGTAGCGAATGCCATTCGCTGTTTCAAATCGGACGTAGGAAGTGGTTTCCGCCTGCACTGTCCCCATGAGAAGGAACATCAGGACAGGCAGAGCCATGAAGATGCGTAGCATTTGAGACATGCTCAGCTACCGAGGTTAGTTTGCAGGAAATCGGTGAAGGCATCCCAGGATTGTTCATCCGCCACCTTGCGATACCGCTTGGAGCCGATCACGGTAAAGGCATGAGGCGCACCGGAATAAACCTGGATCTCATAAGGCGTTTTTGAGGCTTCAAGCTCCACAGAAATCTGCGCCACATCCGTCATGGGGATAGCCGTATCCGCCCCACCATGGGCAATCAAAATAGGTGTGGTAACGCCATCAAAGCTTTGACCTGCAGGTGTTTTCAAGCCGCCATGGAAGGTGGAATAGCCAACGATATCACTGGCCTTGCCGGAACGTGCGAGTTCCAGGGTCGCGGCCCCACCAAAGCAATAGCCCATTACCACAGTCGGTTGGCTGCCGGATTTGCGAGCTTCGGCTAGTCCACCGAGGATAAGAGAGCGCATACGTTCTCTGTCTTTATAGAGCTTGCCTGTTTCTGCCTTTTTCGCCCCTGTTTCCACCGGACGATTGCCCTTGCCATAAAGATCCACCGCAAAAGCATCATATCCAAGCGAGGCAAGCATTTCAGAGCGCTTCACTTCATAATCCGTCAGGCCATCCCAATCATGGATCACAAGCACCAACCCTTTGGACGGCCCGCTTGCCTTGGCCATATAGCCTTCAAACGCTTCGCCATTAACGGTATAATTCACCGTCTCGCCAGCATGGGCGACAAACGGGGTGAAGGCCAAAAGCCCTGCTGCAAAAATTGCTGTACGCATGATTTTACTTCCTTTTCAGATAAGAGACGGATCGCGTGTTTGTACGTTTATGTCATGAGGTCAGATCACAATTAACGCACAGCATCGCTTGGGAAGAAAGAGAATGCACCCCACCTTTTCATGAATGTCATTCACGCAAGGCTCCGTTTTAGAATATCTAAAATATCCTATGGATTTTCATGGGTTTATAGTAAGCTATCCATTCAAGAAGCATGAAATGATTTCATCAAATGGCCCTTACGCACGTTCTAAAACAGGAAAGCCGCCTTTTCTTTTTCACTGCCCTTTGCGCAGCGCTTTTGATTGCCTCAACCGAGCCAACCACAACCAAAGGCCTCGGCGTAATGGCAACCTATGCCTATTGGCTCCTTCGCATATTGACCGAAGCCTTCCTGTTTTTTGCCATCCGCGATGTGGTGGAAGGATACCTTCTGCCAAACAAATCCGTGATCATGACAGCGGTGGTAGCCTTCGTCCTCAGCCTCATTCCATTTGTGCTGGCAATCACGGCCTTTGATCTGATTTTAGGCTTCCCGGAACTCGGACTGGAAAATGGCGACAGCACACAACCCGGTCGCCTGGGTGAATTTGCACTGGAACTTCTGTATCTGTCAGATAACCATTTTGCCCTCTGCCTTCTGCTCTCGGCCCCCCGCCTCTTCAAAAAACTGCGTAATGAGGCAACAGCCCAACAGGGCGCAACCTTCCTGGAAACACTGGAGCCAAAACTCAAAGGCGATCTCCTCTGGATCACGGCCCAGGAACACTATGTCAAAATCACCACGTCAGAGGAAACCCGCACCGTCCTCTATCGTTTCTCCGACCTGATCCGAGACCTGCACGCCCACCCCGGCATGCAAATCCATCGCTCCCACTGGATCGCTTTTGACGCTATTACAGATGTTGAAAAATCCAGCCAATCCATGAAAGTCACTCTTTCCAGCGGCGCCATCATCCCTGTCAGCCGGACCTATCGCTCTCTGCTGGAAGACCAACTCTCCAAACAAGTTTGAGAGGACAATCCTTCACCTCTACAACTAAGGACCTAAACAAGTTCAACTAAAGTTGACTGCCCGCTTCACGCAAAAACAGATAGCCTTATCGGATCAATTAAAAAAACAACGATGACCTGATCACACAAAGGAGATTTGAGATGAAATTGCGCCATATGATGTTTGCTGCTGTAGCTTGCGCGAGCCTGAGCTTTGCGGGTGCTGCGTCTGCGCATGATCTGGGCTTTGCCGGGCTGCTTTCCAAAGGCAACAAAGGGGAAATGCCAGAACTGACACTGGCGGCAGGCAAGCCGGTTTCAGCCGAAGGTGCGATCACCCTTGAATCAGGTAAATATTACGAAATGGAAATCAAGGGCGATGGTTCTGCCGAACTGGCGCTGCATGGCTCTGGCTTCTTCCGTGCCATCTGGGTGGATGAAGTCGTGGTAAACGACCTGGAAATCCGCCCCATCGGTATCGACAGCATCGAATTTGATGATGCAGGTGAAATGGAAATCGGCTTTATCGCCATCAAGCCAGGCACCTATCGTCTGTCTATCCCGGGTTCCACAGGGGAAACACAGGGTGTTGATATCACAATCAAATGATCCCCTGCCCTGAAAATTCAAAAACACAAAACCTCGCCGGATCACTGGCGGGGTTTTTGTTTACCTTCATTCATGGTAATCTCACTAAAAAATATAATGCACGAGAACCTCGCGATGAAGAATTGGCGCTTCCTGATCATATTTTTGATACTGGGCTTCACCTCCCTGCCTGCACACGCCTGCCCTAAACGGGTTGTGGCTGTGCTGGGCGATGAAATCGGCGTTACTGCCCTGCCGATCCTGATGGCTATCTACGAAGAAATTGGCTGTTCAACCCGCTTTGACTTCCTGCCTGGGCGCCGGGGTATTCTGGAATTCAACAAAGGTCAAGTGGACGGAGAACTTTATCGCAACCCAGTTGCCGAACAATTCTATGACCGTCCCTTTGTGCGATCACGCATTCCATTGATCGAACTTTCCCAAGGTGTCTTTACTGCGCCGGACATTGCAGATTATCAAAACACGACCATTGGCTATGTCAGCGGAATCAAATGGCATGACCTTTTTGTGCAAAACAAAAGCCATGACACCAAACGCTATGTGCGTTTCAACAGTATGACGCAACTGTTTGATGCCTACGATCAGGGACGCATTAAAAGCTTTCTCTCCTCTGACATGGCCGTCGGCATCCACACCAAACAGCATGGCTTCAAGATCACCCCGCGCTTTGATTTGCTGATCGGCAAGCTGGAACTTTACCATTACCTGGGTGCAGAGCATAAAACTACCATGGAAAAGATTTCTGATTACATTGAAGCCCATAAGCCGTTTGATCAGCTTCAGAAATAGCCTTTTTTAATTTAAAAAATCTATTGAAAATTCACATACCAATCTATTGGAGATATGAAAATTATTCCGGCAAGATAAGAAGCAGATAACAACAGCTTCAAGGAATGTCGGCCATGAACCAATTCACCCACCTGCAAGTTCCATTCTTCATCCCACGCTATTGGGCCTTAAAAACGCGATATGATGCCCGTTTGTTCAAGACCTTTAAACTTCCGGCCAATCAAACCAAAAGAAAATAATTTTTCACCAACGCGTCCCGCAAACAGGAGGAACCCATGACCATGTTCATGCAGAATTTGAAATCAGACGTGCTTAAGATCAACCATAAGCTTGTGAACCATATAGAACTGGTTGCACGCCATAAAAAGGGGCTGAAATCAAAAGAGAAAAAAGCCTTTCAGGAATGTGAACGTGCCTCGGCCCGGCTGATCCTTTATGCCAACAACTGGGTCCATAATTTCGCCCAGGGCAGACCAACGGCTGAGAAAAAATCTTTCTATATCGACTCCCAAACCATCGATGACTGCTGCCAGACGCTGGAGAAAAATGCGCTCTATCACTCCACCGATATCTTTAAAGAAGTCGTCAGCCTGATCCGTAAAATGCAGCGTGCCGCAACGCCAAGGTTCGATCCGATCCGGGTCCATACCATGGCGTCTTAAAGGGAAACGCCATAGCCATAGCGCTGGATAATGGCCTTTGCCCGCTGCCCTTTCAGGAAATCAACAAAATCCTGTGCCGCCAAATTCCCCTGCCCTTTCTTGAGCAGCACCGCCTGTTGATTGAGCGCACTGTAATAGTCTTCAGGTACCAACCAACGCGAGCCTGCAGGTTCATTGATCACCTGGGATAAAGCAACGAACCCTAACTGTGCATTCTGGGTAAAGACAAACTGATAGGTCTGGGCTATATTTTCACCGCGCACGATTTTGGATTTCACCCCATCATAGGCTGACAGCTTCTTCAGTGTTTCCACCGCTGCAATACCGTAAGGGGCCGTCTTGGGGTTCGCCATGGCGAGTTTTGAAAAGCCATCAGGCTGCATCAAAATTTCCGGTGTTTCGTCAATCAATCCCTCATCCCGACTATAAAGAATGATTTTGCCGCGTGCATAGGTAAAGCGGCTATCAGCCACAATCCCCCCTTCTTCTTCCAGCATTTGCGGTCTTTCCACATCAGCTGAAAGAAAGACGGAAAATGGTGCACCATTTTTGATCTGGATATAAAGTTTTCCGGTGGAGCCATAGCTCAGGACCAGCCTGTGCCCGCTTTCTTCTTCAAAGGCTTTTTGCAGTTCTTTGGCGACCTTGGTGAAATTGGACGCAACAGCCACATAGGCTTTATCCGCCATAGCCAATGACGACGTAAACAGCAGACAGGCAAGGAGCAAGAACAATCGGCGCATCAGTCCACACTATAGGCTAAAATCTGACTGAGATGATTAAGCGGTAAGCTAGTTTCTTCCTGCCATTTATTCAAGGCACCCTGCACGCTCTTCAAAGCTTTCTTCGATGTCGGTGCTTTATCGATAATGCCTTCACGCGCCAGCCCCTTGACCACATCATCAGAAAAGATAAAGGCATCCACACCCATACGGCGTAAGAAAATCAACCCGGTATTCCCGCCCAGACGCGAACCTGCTTTTCGCATTTGTAGAATATTCAGGCAATAATCCTGGGGTTTCCAGCTTGCAAAGAAGGACCCAAGGCTGCTGTGTTCATCGACCAGGTCCAGAAAATACCCGGCGTTTTCACGCACCGTTTTGATCTTAACGTAATTCGCCACCACCTTTTTCTGTGACATGATGGTGTCGATTTCTTCATCCGACATCATACGGTTTCGAAACAGATCAAACCCGTCAAAGGCCGTTTCAAATTCCGGCCATTTCTTATCAATGATGCCCCAGTTAAATCCAGCCTGGAAAATGCATTTGGTCGCAGCGGACAGCCATCTGTCATCGGCCTGTGCTGCGATTTCTTGCGCAGAAAGGGGATTGATCAGACGGTCGTTCAGGAAAGCTTCCCCTTTACGATTAATCGCAATATCGCGAATTTCTGAAAAAGATCTCATCTTATCTTCCTTCCCCCAGTGCCGAGAATTTCTGATCTAACCACAGATCGCGGATATGCGTACAACCTGCCTCGAATTATGAATTATATTTTTTCCCAACAGTGGAAGAGATCTCGTTTGCAAGATTGCTCGACGCATTCTGCGCCTTGAAGGTGGCGGAAATCGCTGTTGAAAGTTCGGCCACCAAATTCAGGTCTTTCTTTTTCGGCTCTGTCCCACTGCTCCAAAGCGAGTGGGCAACTTTGGTCAAAGTTGCGACCAAATCAGCGATATGGGTGTAATCACTTTCTTCCAGGCGCTTGCTGATATCTTTAGAGACCTGCACCAGTTTTGCCACCTGCCCCAGACTTTCCCGGTTGATCTGACCCTGACGATAAGCCGGGACAATGCGGTCCACCAGATAGCTGATCTGAAAGGCATGGCGTTCAATCTTCTGGGCATTCATTTCCCAGACGGTTGAATTGACTTCCTGCTGGAACTCAGACGCCACAAAAGTCCCCTTTGCCTTCCCCGCAATACTATTAGGCACAGGCATAGACGGTATTTCCTGTGACCCCGGGCGGTGCCCCTTACGGCGATCCGGGCCAATATAGTCGGTTGTCACCACAAAGGGTTTGCGTTTTTCCACCAGATAAATGACCCGGTCCAGAATTTTCTGCCCCACAATCGGTTTAATTTGAAGATCATCCAGCCCGGCCTCCGAAGCCGCTGTCACCACTTCCTGTGTTGGTTCATCAATAAACAGAATGACCGAACAAAACGGGTTCTGGCCGCATTGGTTGTGACGTAGTTTACGGATGGTTTTACAGACGTTGCCGCCTTCAAGGGAGATATCACACAATAGCAGGTCAGGACATTGCGCCTTGATGCTATCTTCCATCTGTTCCACGTTGGATACGTCCTGAATACGGCGGAAACCGCCATGGTGCAGAATCCCCTTCAGACTGGAACGCAGCTGGATATTCTGATCTGCAATCAGAATATTTATCTGGTCAAAGTTATATTTTGTCATGACCCGCCCTTTTCAAAACAGCTGCTTCTCAGACAATAACAGCATATCCGGCAAAATGGAAACCTTTCATAACCGTAAGTTTTAATTACAAAAACGATTACTTGAACTCAAAGATTTCAACCTCCATATCTTATACGAGAAAACACGTAGGAGCGATACCAACTGATGCGGATTCCAATGATTGCCGTGTCAATGGTACTTTTGCACAATAAAAAAAATATGACCTAATTTCTGGGAACCTAGGGACTATTCATAATGCAAGATGCATCAAGCGCAAACGCAAGCGCCACAAATGACGAAATCGCGTTAAGCAAAAAAATACAGTTCGGCATTGGTAAAAGATTGATCCTCGCCTTTGGGGGCGTGGGGCTTTTATCTGTCCTGATCAGCTTTGTCAGTTGGAACGGCCTGTCTGAAATGTCGGAAACACAAGCCGACATCACATCAAAAGATGTACCGGCCATTTCCTCAGCTTTAACACTGGCAAACCAGACATCACAACTGGTTGCCTCTGCTCCGTTGTTAACATCGGCCAGAACCGACGAAGAACGGACAACCCAGATTAAGCAGATCAATGCAACGCTTCAGGCAACTGAAAGAGAAATTGCAGCACTCTCTCCGCTGATTAACGACGACAAACAAATTGCAGCCCTGAAAGACAAAGTTAAAAAACTTCAGCCGATTTTCAAGCGGCTTGATGAAATCGTCATGCAGTCCCAGCAATCTGAAGCGCAACGTCAAAAACTCAGTGCCCAACTGATTGATCTGCGTAGCATTGCAGAAAGAGAAGTCAGCCCACTGGCCAAAGGCATCAATCTTAAGATGCTGGATATTTCAGATAAATGGATTGAACTACTAGACCAAAGCATCGAAAAGGCAGCGACGGGTGAACAGGTTGACTACGATGCCTCTGAACTGGAAATGGCTCCACTCGGTGTTGCCCAATTCCAGACGTCCGTTCTTGGTTTCCAAAATAGTGCCAACTTGCTCATCGGCCTTCTCCTTGAAGGTTCTCAGAGCCAGGATATCTCCAAAGTTCAGGACCTTCAGGGTTTCTTCCTGCAAAACATCGCCTCTATGGCCAGCCCGATGGCAGAACTTGCCAAAGATAACGAAGTTCCCAATCTCGAAAAAATGTTCCAGCAACTTCTGGAACTGGGCAGCAAAGGTGATCAAAATACCGACATCCTCAAACTGCGCATTCGCCAGTTGGAAATGATTAAAGAAAGCGAGACACTGCTGTCCCAGGCACGTGATATCTCTGGCGGCCTGTCAACCGAGGTCAACAAAATCGTTTCCACCCTGCAAGCCGGAATGGACAAAGCGGTTGCAAGCAACAACAAGCTGGCCAAAACCACCAAGACAACCTTGTTGATCGTGGCCGTGGTCAGTGTCATCGTTGTGATCCTGGTTGGCTGGCTTTATATTCTGGGCAATGTGGTAAAACGGCTGTTGAAACTGGTTCAGGTGATGCAGAGCATCGCTGGCGGTGATTTAACCACCCGGGTTAATCGCAACGGCAGTGACGAGATCAGCCTGATGGGTTCAGCCCTTGCCTTGCTCAGAAATGGTTTGCGTGAAACAGACTTGCTCAAACAACAACAAGAAGAACAGCGCCTGAAGAACCAGCAACTACAAAAAGAACAGGCGCAAAAACTAGCCAATGATTTTGATATGGCTGTCGGTCAATCCCTATCCATTCTATCAGAGTCTGTTGGCGACATTCGTCAAAAGGCCAATGCGATGAACGAAATTTCCGCACGCACCCTTAAAGAGACACAGGAAGTGACCTCTGCCTCGCAAGTCATGTCGGAAGATATTTCAAGCGTCGCCTCCAATACGGAAGAACTGGCAAAATCCATCACCGAAATCAGCGGACAAGTCGCCAACAGTACGCAGGTCGCCGCAGAAGCCGTAACACGGGCCGCCAAGCTTAATGGCAATATTGAACAGCTACAAAGCGGTTCGGAAAAAATCGAAAGCGTCATCGGGCTGATCAACACCATCGCCGAACAAACCAACCTTTTGGCCCTAAACGCCACCATCGAAGCATCACGCGCTGGCGAAGCTGGCAAAGGCTTTGCGGTGGTCGCATCAGAAGTGAAAAACCTCGCCAACCAGACTGCCAATGCCATTGACAATATCTCCACCCTGATTTCTGATATTCAAAATGAGATTGCTGAAGCCGTAGATGCCAATGCGCAAATCACGACCATCATTGAAGAAATTGATCAGGTCTCAACCGGAATTGCAGCCGCAGTTGAAGAACAAAGTGCCGCAACAGGTGAAATCAGCCGCACCGTGCAAAACACAGCCGCCCATGTAAACACCATTTCTGAACGGGTGGTCGATGTCTCAGACGCGATCAAAGACAACAACACCATGGTCGAAGAAGTGCTGGGTGGGGTTTCTGAAATTGATGACCAAAGCTCCAGCCTGACTGAAGAGGTCGATCATTTCTTAAATGACGTTCGCAAATCCGGATAAGCATACTAAATTTGATAAAACCATATAAAACAGGAAAGGCTTCTCTTCAATAAGGAGCCTTTTCTTCTTTATGCCTGTTATGAGAAACTTTGAAAATCGGAAGTTTTTGATCATTTAATGAAAAACGCGCAGCATTAGAGATCACAAGTTTGTTTTTTAACAATCCACCTCTTTACGCCCTTCATTTGGATATATAAGATTACAAAAAATATAAAGCTTTGGGGGCTTGAAACTATGCAGTTTGATCTTGAGTCTGCTTTACAGCGGCTAAAGCAGGATTTCATCGAAGGCAGTCTGGAGAAACTGGACGACATCGATAAAATCATTGATAACATCTACAATGACCGTGGCAATCGCGGTGATCAGTTTTTCCAGTTACAGCGCGATGTGCACAGTATCAAGGGTTCTGCTGGTACCCACGGCATGCACCTTTTGACACTTGTTGCCCACCGTCTGGAAGACTTTCTCGAAGCCGCACAACGCCTGAGTAATGAGCAATGGCGCTGCGTCCAGATCTTCATCGACGAAATGCGCATCCTTGTGGACTTAGGTAAAGACCCTGTGGAGTCTGAGCGCGAAGCCGTTCTCGCCCGTCTGCCCCATGCCCAGGAAGAATCAACCGAATTTACCGAACAGAAGAAAAAGAAAGTCACCGTTCTGGTGGTCATGCCCCCGGGGGTACAGCGTAAACTGATCGGTAAAGAACTGGCGGCTTGCGGATTCGACCTTTCCTTTACCGATCGCCCGGTTGAAGCCATCCGGCTGGTCATGGACCTGCGACCTGATGCGGTGCTTTCAAATCAGGAATTTCGTAATATGACCGGGTCTGAACTGGCAAATGTACTTAAGGAAATCAAAATCACCCGCAATACACCTTTTGCCCTTCTGACCTCATCCGATGTGGATCAATCGAACCTGCCGGATGGGTCGCATATCATTAAAAAAGGCGAAAGCTTTGATTCTGATCTGACAGACTATCTGGTCGATATTGGCTTGTTTGGACGCTTATAACCATTGAATCAATAAGTTACATGACAGAAATATGATATTTAAATCCCAGCACCCGTAAAAATACTTATTTTGCTTGATTAAGCTCGTTCTTTTGAACTATTATAGATCAGTATTTCTATTGGAGGTAGGACATGGATAAACATACAGAAACACTCAAGTTTCGAACGAAATGGTTGCATCACACTGTTGAAGTGCTGAAAACCACATGTAAAAACTATCACCACGATACATGTGAGCGCATTGAGCAGTTGAACGCCAAAAAAGAAAGCGCGCGTTAATCAACATCACAAAATAACTAGCGCCAATTCGTAAATAAAAAAGCCCGCAATCCAAACCTTGCGGGCTTTGTTCGTTTCTGAAACGTTTTAGCTGTTCAACTTGATCAACAGATCACAGATTTCGCGCACAGCCCCGCAACCGCCCTTTTTCTGGGTGATATAAACCGTATGGGCTTTAACTTCTTCCACTGCATCGTCAACAGTGATGGGGGTGCCAATCTTTTCCATGATGGAAATATCGTTCAAGTCGTCACCCATGTGGGCCACATTATCCAGGCTGATATCCAATTCATCACAGATTTTCTGCAAAATTTCGATCTTGTTTTTCGCCCCTGTATAAACATGAGAAAGCCCCAGACGTTTGCCACGTTCCTGAATGGCATTTGTCGTGCTGGCACTGATGATACATAGTTCCACCCCAGCTTCGCGAGCCTTTTTCATGCCCATCCCGTCTTTGACGTTAAACTTTCTTAACTCATCCCCGGTTTCGGTATAATACAGCCCACCGTCGGTTAAAATGCCATCCACATCCAGACTTAACAGTTTGACTGTCTTTAATTGTTCTTTGAAGTCGTCAAAATTCAGTTTTTCACGTTCACACACAGGAACAGACCTTTCATTTCATGATTTTGGGTGCACCTTACAGCGTACGGCCCGATCTTAAAAGTGTTTCGAACTCATCAACCGGAAGCGGGCGACTGAAATAATAGCCCTGGATCAAATCACAGCCATTTTCTTTCAGGAAACCCAACTGGGTCTCATTTTCCACACCTTCGCCAACGATCTTCAAATCCATGCTTTTGGCAATCGCAATCACTGCCTTGGCCAAATTGCCCGTCACTCCTTCATCTTCTTCACCAATCCGCATAATGAAGGATCGATCGATTTTCATGATATCCAGTGGGAAGCGATGCAGGTAATTCAGCGATGAATAGCCCGTGCCAAAGTCATCCACACTTAATTGTACGCCCGTGTTGGAAAGCAGGTTCAACGCATCCACCACCCCTGTTTCACTGGTAGCGATAAAACTTTCGGTGATTTCAATTTCAAGCGCGCTCGGATCAATACCACTTTCATGAATAATGGCAATCAGATCATGGGCCAGATCCGGCTTGGTAAATTGTCGGCCAGACAGATTAACCGCCACATTGTGCAGGGGCAAGCCTGCGTCTTTCCACTTTTTCAGCTGCTTACAAGCCGTTTCAAAAACCCACTCTCCGATAGAAACGATCAGTCCGGTTTCTTCAGCAATCGGGATAAATTTATCCGGGCCGATCATGCCCAGTTCGGGGTTCATCCAGCGAATAAGCGCTTCTGCCCCAAAAATTTCGCCCGTTTCCACACTGACCTTGGGCTGATAATAAAGCTGGAATTCATCATTCACCAAGGCTCTGCGCAGCTTGGTTTCCAATTGCAAACGTTCCTGAGCGCGTTCATTCATATCATCAGTGAAGAACATAAACAGCCCGCGCTCCACCTCTTTCGCGCTATGCATGGCCGCTTCGGCTTTGGGCGAAAGTTCTTCCAGAGTTTCCCCGTCACGTGGGAACATGGCAACTCCGCAACTGGCAGACATCAGGATATCATCTTCATGCTGGGAAATTTTAATCGGCTGGCTGATGACCATGGACAGGTTGGCAATGGCCCGGCTGGCCGCTTCTTCATCCCCTGCCCCGATCAGCATAATGATAAATTCATCCCCGCCAATGCGCGCGACCGTATCCACACTGCGCAGGCTTTGATCCAGGCGGGCAGCAACTGTTTTAATGATCTGATCGCCCGCCTCCAAGCCCAAGCTTTCATTCAGGTATTTGAAATTGTCCAGATCCATATAGACCAGCGAAAAGGCTTTATGTTCGCGCTGTGCCTGTGCGGTGGCTTGGGTAAAACGATCCGCCAGCAATTGCCTGTTGGGCAGGCCCGTTAACAGATCATAGTTGGATTGATAGGTCAGTTGCTCCTGAGTTTCACGCTGGCTGGTGATATCGTTGAAGACCGCAACATATTCTTCCACATTGCCTTTATCATCCTTCAGGGCAGAGATATTTTGCCAGCAGAGATAAATCTGCCCGTTCTTGCGGCGGTTCCAGATTTCGCCTTCCCATTCCCCGCTCTTGTCCAGATGGGCCCACATGGTTTCAAAAAATTCTGCATCATGTTTATCTGATCGCAATACCGATGGATCACGCCCCAGAACATCGGCTTCCTGATAGCCAGTGATGCTGACAAAGGCTTTATTGACCAGAATGACCTTGCCACTGGCATCAGTTACCATCACACCTTCGACCACATTGTCAAAAACCGTTTGAGTCAGGCGGCGTTCTTTTTCTTCTTCAATAAATCGGGTCAGGTCCTGCACCACCCACATGGTGCCTGACTTGGTATTAAACCGATCCACCAGTCGCCCGGTCATTTCACCTTTAAAGCGCGTCTTGTCTGCCCGGCGGAACGTCACCTTCATATCAAAAGAATTGCGTTCCATCAATTCCATGCGTGCCATATTTTCCATGTTGCGGAAAGTTTCCACATCGTCATAAAGAATTTCAGGTGATCGCCCCTTCAAGGCATCATGATCATAGCCGAAAATTTCTTCAAGACGGCGTGAACACCATTGGATAATCCCGCCTTTCACAAAGGCCACGCCCGTTGGCACGTTGTCCATCAGACCACGCAGATGCATATTCACCTTATCCAGGCGTTTGCGAACATTTTGTTCCCCGGTGACATCCGTTGCCACACAGATCAGTCCTTCAAAACTGCCATCGCCACTGACGACAGGGGAAAAGCGCATATCCAGCCAATAGCGTCCCAGATGCACGAGTTCATGACGGGTTTCCCCGGATAAACATTCACGCATAATATCGATCAAATGCGGTTGATCTTCAAACACTTCAAAGATGGAACTGCCTTCGACCTTGCCCGGTTGCAATCCCAATGCGGTTAATCCCTTGCCTTCCCCCAGAGTAAACATCCCGGTGCGATCAACGGCAAACAGCACCACGGGCAAATTATCGACCACAAAGTTCCAACGTGCCTGGTTCATGGCCAGCACATCTTCAACCGTCCGACGTTGGTGAGCTTCATGGGCCAGTTTTTGACTGACATCATCGAGCGAGGCAATATTGCTTTTTGCATCTTTCTGTTGATCACTGATCCGTACCGCCATCAATGACCAAAGGACGGTGGAAAAAAGCCCTACAATCAGTACAACCCAATGAAAATGGGTGAACAAATTCGCATCCTGTTGCACGACATTTTCAAATCTAAACGAAACTGCCTGGCCCAGCATGTTAAACTGAATAGCGGTTGTTTCCTCTTCAATAAACACATCGGGGCGTACATCCGATATTTCAATTAGGCCGGATTGATAAATCGCATAAATCGGCTCTGTCTGCGTAGCGTTGATTTCCAGATAGATCAGCCTTTCCGGGTCACGAAACCCATCCCAACTTTGCCGCAAAGTGCGCGGCAGATCCAGCCAGACCATGACATGACCAACTGCATAGCGACGATCCGATGAGGTGTGATTTTGCTTATCAAACGTTCTGAAAAAAGGATGGGCAATGACCATAAAACGTCGTTCTGTCGTCCCCAACTGATCCCATCCCATGATCAGGCTTTCGTCCAGTACAGGAACCGATTTCTGACTGCCTCCTAATTCCTGCTGGCGTGATAGAAAGTCTTTAACATACACCTTTTCAGCCTCAAAGCGCGCCACGATCTGATCACGCAAGCTCGCATCACTGACCGCCCAGGTTGGCACCAACGACATAAAGCGGATACCCTGCTGTTCCGGGACCTGAGAGATAATATGATTTAGTTCTTTCAATCGCTTAAGAACGTCATCGCGACTGACATGTTCTTTCGCAATGGAAACCTGATGGGCAAGTGGTGCAAACAAGCGGGACTTTCGATCCAGTTCCCTTTCCAGGGCATGTATATAGTCGTTCGCCAGCGACTGTTGTGTCGCCACACGACGGCCTTCCTGCAGATTTTTCACAAACAGACTGACCGCAATGGTAACGATCACCCCCAACACCAGCACAACCAGCGCCCGCAGCCGTGCTGATTTCCGCTTCCGCGTCAAAGATGTCGTTTGTGTGGCCATCTATTTCCCGCCCCGATCGGGCAAATCATTAAAATCACAGGCAATTTTCACCAAACCACCCTAAAAACCTTACTTCTTTTTAGAAATGAGGGCACGAAAAATCTGACTCTTTATCCAGTTTCCAGTATAACGAACAAAAGAAAGGAAATTCCGATGACCAAACGCACCCCACCTGAACTTGGACAAGCTCTGCAATCTTTGCGCAAAAGCAAAAGCCTGACGCTGGATAAGCTGGCGCAATCGTCCGGAATTTCAAAATCCATGCTGTCACAGATTGAACGCGGACAAACCAACCCCACATTCGCAACATTGTGGAGCTTGACGAATGCCCTGGGTGTTGAAATTTCCGATATTCTGGAACAGTCTGAAAATGCGCAGAACACACCGATTTTGATCGAACATCTCGAAGCACATTTCACCCCGACCATTCAAAGCCCGGATGCAAAATGTACGTTAAAAATTCTCAGCCCGGTTTCAAGCGTGGCTAATCTGGAATGGTATGAGATGCGCATCCAGAAAGAAGGCTGTCTACAATCAGGGGCGCATACCAGCGGCACGACGGAACATCTGACCGTGCTGAAAGGCAGCCTGCTGGTGACATCCGGTGATACAAACATCACGTTAAAAGAGGGGGAAACCGCGAGATACAGAGCCGATTTCCCCCATTCCATCACCAATATGGCTGATGATGAAACAATGGCTATTCTGGTTGTGGCGACAAGCGATTAAGCCGCCACAGCCGTTTCTTTATGTGAAGCCAGCAGATCAACCAAATCGTCTATTTTTTGCTTTGGCGTGGAAAAACCACAGACAAAGCGCAGGCGACGATATCCCTTTTGTTCGGCCTCTTCACTATAAAAACCAACGCCTTGGTCCTGCAACCAAAACGCCACGTCTGCTGGCAGATGGACAAACACCAGATTGCTTTCAACAGGTGTTTCCACATAAACACTTTCCAGTGTGCCCAGACGTTGTGCAAGATATTGCGCCGATTGATTGGCATGTTTGGCATTCTTCAACCACAGATCATCCGTGATATAGGCCTGCAACTGGGCTGCCAGAAAACGCGCCTTTGAGATCACATGGCCTGTTCTTTTGGCCTGAAAGATGAAGTTATCCGCCAAATCCTTGTTAAAGAAGACAATGGCTTCTGCATTCATCGCACCGTTCTTGGTGGCCCCAAAACTTAGGACATCAATGCCTTTGACCAGTTCGCTTGCTTCACAGCCAAGAGCCGCAACCGCATTGGCAAAACGTGCGCCGTCCATATGGACCAGCAGGCCATTTTCTTTTGCAAAATCAGTAATTTGCTTCAGCTCTTCCAGGCTATAGACCGTGCCCGCATCTGTCGTCTGTGTCAGGCTGATACAGGCGATTTGGGAACGGTGAATACAGCCTTGTCCACTATGCCGAACAGACTTTTCCAGCGCTTCTACTGAAATTTTGCCGTGATCCCCCGCCACACCGATCAGTTTCGCCCCGCCGGTGATGAATTCAGGTGCGCCGCACTCCATGACTTCGATATGGGCTTTTTCGTGGGTCAAAATAGCTTGCCAGGGTTGAACGCAGGCGCTTAAAGCCAAGGCGTTTGCTGCGGTTCCGGTCACAACCGGGAACACAATTGCATCACGTTTAAACAGATAGGAAAACTGATCATTCAGGGTCATGGACATCGCATCCGCCCCATAAGGTGCAGCTGCCTCCGCCTCATTGGCGACGGACAGTGCAGCCAAGATTTCCTTGCTCACACCGCATATATTATCGCTTGTAAAGTCCATGACTT
Organism: Terasakiella sediminum; assembly: GCF_033100395.1. Lineage (NCBI taxonomy): Bacteria > Pseudomonadati > Pseudomonadota > Alphaproteobacteria > Rhodospirillales > Terasakiellaceae > Terasakiella > Terasakiella sediminum. Next base: position 16,659 of record NZ_JAWLVJ010000012.1, read on the forward strand.
CCTCGTTTGTTAAATATTTAATATATTTTGTTTGATATATTAAACTTTCCATCCAATCAAGTATTATTTTGCACAAAGCAGCTTATCCCGCACAAGGCAGGACAAGATCAGATCAACAACAAGAAAGAAGAATTAGTCGTTGGCCGCTTCGCGTTCTTCACGCTCTGTGCGCCAGCGCATTGTTTTTAACAAGGTACCGATGGTCACGGAACCCAGTGTAGCTATGGCGATTTCATCGATTTCGGTCAGCACCATATTCAGCGCTTTCCCGATATCCGTATCCACCTGCGCGTCACGATTACGTTCATTTTCCCCACCCACATCTTCAAAACGGTGGATGACATCAAACAAGGTTGTGCGTTTCAGATTACCGGAAAAACGATAGCCGCCCCCCGCCCCACGTACAGATTCGACCAGACCCGCTCGACCCAGGTCACGTAAGACCTTTGCCAGATGGTTGGCCGATATATTGTATTTTTCGGCAATGTCTGTTGCGGACAATTGAACTTCCGGATCCCGGGCCAGTTCAAGAACCGCATATAAAGCGCAGTATGTTGCTTTTTGCAATTTCATCTCAAACCGTCCTAATCCAATGGCATTTCAAGTTCAATATAGGGTCCACCCATCATCCCCTGACTTCTGAAGAAACTGAGGTTCAGGTTGTCTTTACGGTGCAGCATGGTGCGGATTTGTCCAACACCGGCTTTGGTAAACTGTTCCTTCACCGTATCAAACAGACGGGTGCCCACCTGTTTCAAGCGAATTTCGGGGTTCACCCCAATGGTATAGACCCAGCCGCAAGGCTCAGACCCGAATTCCCAGGCGCGAATTTCACCAATAATAAAGCCCGCAAAGTCACCGTTGATTTCACAAACATAGAAAAAACCTTCGTTGGAATCCCCATAGCGATGATATGTTTCATTCCAATAATCCGGTTTATGCTGGCCTGTGTTATAGGCATGCAAGTCAGTGACGTAGGCGAGGTCTTTCTCATCCGCATCACGGATAATGCAGGTATCGCCATCAATCTGCGTTTCTTTGCAAAATGCCATTTCTCAACTTCCTGTAAATCCATGTCTCTTTTGTAGGGACATTTACCGATGGATATAAAATACGCATTTCGGTACCAATTTGTAAAGACTCCGATAAAAAAACTCGTAAAAAGTTTCTTTTCTGCCTATCCTTTTAACCATGAGCATAGATAACACCGCCATAGATACTCTTATAGATGAGCTGATAGACCGGACTCTGCTAAGTCCTGTTGAACCGACTCTGCTGAAAGACACATGTAATCGCCTGCAGGCTGCGGGCTTATCTATCCTGCGGGTGAATATGTCCTGGACCACCCTTCATCCCACCATTGGTGCGCTGACATTAAAATGGTGGCGCGACCAAACGTTCGATGATGCCATCCGCTATGCCCATGCTGATGGCGACAGTGATGAATGGCTGTTAAGCCCCGGCTATCATCTGGTCACCAATGAACTTAAAGAACTGGATATCCGCCTGGATGGCAAAGACACCAATTATAACTTTCCTTTACTGTCCGAATTAATAGAGGCAGGCGGGACACATTATATCATCCGGCTGTTCGCTTTTTCCAAACCCGGGGAGACCACCCATGATGATGACGGGATGATTCTGTCGTGGCTGTCAGATCGCGAAGGTGGATTTAATGATGACGAAATCCAGATCATCAACCGGATTGAACGTTATATCGCCCTGGCCCTGAAAGTCGCGTTACGTGAACGCATCGCGCTGAACACCCTGACAGCCTATCTGGGGCAGAACGCCGCCCAACGGGTGCTGAAAGGCGCGATCAAACTGGGCGACGGGGAAAATGTGCCTGCCGTCATCTGGTATAGTGATCTCAGAAACTCCACCAATCTGGGCGATACGCTGGACGGTCCGGAACTGCTGGCAACACTGAATGAATATTTCGCCTGTACCGCAGGGGCGGTGATGGATCATGGCGGCGAAGTCCTGCGCTTTGTCGGGGACGCGGTGCTTGCCATCTTCCCGTCCGATCAAACCGATCTTGCAATAGCATGTAAAAAAGCAACCGCTGCAGCAAAAGACGCGCTTAAACGATTAAACGACACCAACACCCAGCGTCTAAGCCAAAACAAGGCACCCCTCGCCTTTGGTCTTGGCCTCCATACGGGTGAATTGATGTTTGGCAATATCGGTGTACCGGAACGACTGGATTTTTCCGTCACCGGACCAGCGGCCAATGAAGCTGCGCGCATTGAAAGCATGACCAAAGAACTGGGCCAGCCGATTCTTGCCTCCAGCGACTTCGCCCAGCAATGTTCAGATGACTGGAAAGCACACGGAACATATCCCTTGCGCGGCGTTTCAAGGTCAATTGAGCTCTATACCCTTAAATAATTAGGGCTTTGTGAGAGACTTCACATAACTTTAATCGAAGATGGATTATCAATGTGCAGCGTCCAATTTAAGGATGTAGTACAATCTAAAATAAATTCAAACGGCGCGGGCCGTTTTTTCTTAAGGCACATGGCGATGACACTTCCACAGAACAAATCCATTCTGATTGCGTTCTCAATTGCAGTAGTAATTTCTCTTTGGCTCGTTTCCGGTCAATTCGGCGATGACAGTGCGGCTGACGAAACAGCAACCAACCAGACAATTGAAATGCCTGAAACGCAAAAAAGCACGGCTGTAACGGTGATGATCAGCTCGCAAACCGCAACGGATCATGCTGATGTCATCAGCCTGTTTGGCCAGACCCATGCGGATCGCTCTGTTGATATCAAGGCGGAAACAGTTGGCAATATTAAGGAAGTGCTGATCGAAAAAGGCAGCTTCGTTAAAAAAGGTGACGTGATTGCGCGCATCAATATTGATGATCGCGACCGCAGCCTTAAAAGCGCACAGGCGCTTGTGCGTCAACGCCAGTTGGAATTTGAAGCTTCGCGCAAACTGTCGCAAAAAAGTTTCCGTTCCCAAACCAAACTGGCCGAAGCAGAAGCCTTGTTGAACGCCGCACGTGCCCAGTTGGAAAGCGCCCGCCTTGATCTCGCCCATACCGAAATCAAAGCGCCTTTTGATGGCAAACTGGAAGATCGCACCATCGAAGTCGGTGACTATGTGGAAAAAGCGACCATGCTGGGCCAGATCGTTGATCTTTCCCCCATCGTTGTGCGTGCCGAAATCTCCGAAAATGATATCTCCAAAATCCAGGATGGTCAGCCCGCAAGCGTCATTTTAAATGACAAACGCAAACTGGACGGAATCGTACGTTTTGTTGCCAGTACAAGCAATAGCACTACACGCACCTATCGCATCGAAATTGAAAGCGAAAACCCAAATAACGAAATCGCCGCCGGTCTGACAGCACAAGTCCGTCTGGAAGTGGGATCCAACAAAGCCTATCTGGTGTCACCAGCCATCCTGACCCTTTCTGATGAAGGTGTCATCGGGGTAAAAACCGTCAATGATGACAATATCGTTGTCTTCAACCCGGTAAAACTGCTGGAAGATACCGCATCCGGCATCTGGGTTTCCGGCCTACCGAACGAAGCACGCATCATTGCACGTGGTCAGGAATATGTAAGCCCCGGACAGACCGTGCAAACAGTCGAAGAGGGGCAACAATCAGAAGCTCCGGCTGAAAAAGAAGCCCCGGCTTTGGTTAAAGCGCAAGGAAACTAAATCATGAAAAACGCCATCGAAGCCGCACTGGGCCATGCGCGTACCGTGCTGTTGACCCTTGCCCTGATTTTGATCACAGGCACCGTTGCTTATAACAATATCCCCAAAGAATCTGATCCGGACATTAACATTCCAATCATCTATGTCGTCGCAAGTCATGACGGTATTTCCCCCGAAGATGCCGAACGTCTGATCATCCGCCCCCTTGAACAGGAACTGCGTACCATCGAAGGCATCAAAGAAATGCGTTCAACCGGGTACGAAGGCGGCGGCAACGTCACCCTGGAATTTGAAGCCGGTTTTGATGCAGATAAAGCCTTGGATGACGTGCGCGAAAAAGTTGATCTAGCAAAATCTGAACTGCCAGATGAAACCGACGAACCCACAGTGCATGAAGTCAACTTCAGCCTCTTCCCTGTGCTGGTTGTCACTTTGGCGGGTGATGTGCCCGAACGCACTTTGGTAAAAGTCGCTCGTGATCTGCAAGACTCCATTGAATCGATCCCAACCGTTCTGGAAGCCGAAATCGCAGGGGACCGTGATGAAATGGTTGAGATCGTGATTGATCCGGCCAAAGTGGAACTTTATGGCCTGACCCCGGCTGATGCCATCAATGCAGTTGGCGGATCCAACCGACTGGTTGCTGCGGGTTCACAAGATACTGGGCAAGGGCGTTTTGCTGTTAAGGTTCCTGGTCTTTATGAAACTGTGTTCGATATCATGAACCAGCCTTTAAAGGTCGATGGCGATGCGGTTGTTACCCTTGGTGATATTGCCGAAGTGCGCCGTACCTTTAAAGACCCGGTCAGCTTTGCCCGCGTCAACGGCTCCCCCGCTATTGCCCTGGAAGTTTCCAAACGTACAGGCGAAAACATCATTGAAACGATTGAGCGCGTGCGTGAAATCGTTGCAGTGGAACAAGAAGCCTGGCCGGACACATTGAAACAGAACATCGACGTTTCATTCTCACAAGATCGATCCAACCAGATCCGTACCATGCTGCTGGACCTGCAAAACAACGTGCTGAGCGCTATTTTGCTGGTGATGGTGGTTGTGGTTGCTGCCCTTGGCATGCGTACCGCAGGCCTTGTGGGCATGGCGATCCCGGGCTCATTCCTGGCCGGTATCCTTGTGCTGTCTGCTATGGATATGACACTGAACATCGTTGTTCTCTTCAGCCTGATTTTGGCAGTGGGTATGCTGGTTGATGGCGCGGTTGTTGTGACCGAATATGCAGACCGTAAAATGATCGAAGGCCTGCATCGTCGTAAAGCCTATGGCCTTGCAGCTCAACGGATGGCCTGGCCGATCACAGCTTCGACCGCAACAACATTGGCTGCGTTCCTGCCTTTGCTCTTCTGGCCGGGGGTTGTGGGTGAGTTCATGAAATTCATGCCGATCACCCTGATTGCCACCCTTTCGGCCTCTTTGTTGATGGCACTAATCTTTGTGCCGACACTGGGCTCGCTGTTTGGGAAAGCCTCTGCCGCTGTACCGGAACTAAGCGAAGTTTCTCCTGAGAAAGAAACTGACCTGTCCAACCTGCATGGCATCACCGGAACCTATATCGGTCTTTTGCAAAAAGCGCTGCGACACCCCGCAAAAATTCTGTTTGCAGCTTTTGCCATGCTGATCGGTGTGCAGATCACTTATGCAAACTTTGGTAAAGGTGTTGAATTCTTCCCGGAAATCGAACCAGAAAATGCCATCGTGCAGGTTCGTGCACGCGGTAACTTGTCTGTATGGGAACAAAAAGAAATTCTGGAAACTGTGGAATCCCGTATTCTGCCGATGTCCGAATTTAAAACCATCTACACCCGCATCGGCGCGCCTGAACAAAGCGAAGAAGCCGAAGATATCATTGGAACAGTGTCGCTTGAATTCAAAGAATGGCATGAACGCCGCCCGGCAAACGTCATTCTGGCTGAAATCAAGGATATGACCGCCGATATCCCCGGTATCGAAGTTGATGCCCGCAAACAGGAAGAAGGCCCGCCAACAGGCAAGCCGATCAACCTGCAACTTTCGTCGCGCAATACGGAATTGCTGGCACCAGCCGTTGCACAAATCCGTGCAGGCCTGGAACAAGTCGATGGACTGCTGAACCTTGAAGATTCCCGTCCGCTTCCTGGTATTGACTGGGAACTGGATGTAGACCGTGCCCAAGCGTCCAAATTTGGTGCTAACATTGGTTTGGTGGGTGACTTTATCCAGATGACCACATCCGGTCTGAAACTGGGGGAATATCGCCCGGATGATACCGATGATGAAGTTGAAATCCGTGCGCGTTTCCCAAAAGAAAACCGTACCATTGATCAGCTGCAGAACATCCGCATCAATTCCGAAGCTGGCACGGTGCCGATTTCAAACTTTGTATCACGCACAGCCGAACAACGCACTGGCAAGGTCAACCGGATTGACGGGTTCCGTGTCATGGCGGTCAAGGCTGATGTGGAAGCAGGCATCAATGTGGATGCCAAACTGAACGAGATCAAAGCCTGGCTGAAGGATCAAAACATTGATCCGCGCATCAAGATTGAATTCAAAGGTGAAGATGAAGAACAACGCAAGGCCGAGGAATTCCTCGTCAATGCCTTCGGGGTCGCGCTTTTCATCATGGCGATTATTCTGGTGACACAATTTAACAGCTTCTATAGCGCCTTCTTGATCCTAAGTGCCGTCATCATGTCCACCATCGGGGTCTTTATTGGCCTGATGATCACCGCTCAACCCTTTGGCATCGTCATGGGCGGCGTCGGTGTAATTGCCCTGGCCGGGATCGTGGTGAACAACAACATCGTTTTGATCGACACGTTTGATCGCTTAAAACATGAAACGGGTTCCGCCTACGACGCCATCGTTTTGACCGGGGCCCAGCGTATGCGTCCGGTCTTGCTGACCACCGTCACCACCATGTTAGGTCTGTTGCCCATGGTGTTACAACTGAACATCGACTTCTTCACCCGTGAAATCACATCTGGTGCGCCATCCACACAATGGTGGGTGCAACTGGCAACGGCCATCTTCTTTGGCTTGGGTTTCGCAACAGTGCTGACATTGGTTGTCACCCCGTCTGCCCTGATGCTGCGTGCCAATGTGCAGGACTGGTTCAGAAACAGAAAAGCTGCAAAAATAGAATTGGCTGAATAATTTAAACCAATCATTCAATCAACTTCTCCCCCTTAAAAACCGCAAAGTTTCAACCTTTGCGGTTTTTTCTTTGACTGTGCGCGCCGTCATACTCCTTTTGGGTTACGCCTATTATATTAGAAACGTAAAGGTGATTTTTAACGAAAGTTTTCTACGCGATGGCAAGCCCTTATAAGGTAAAATATAAACCCTCCAGACCACCCTCAAGCACCAGAAAAATCTCTGTTATGCTGGCGCTGTTCTCTCTCGTTCTTGGTGGTTTTATCTATGCGGCCTTGCTGAAAGACCATATCAACCCCAGCAAAAAATCACACATTTCACCCTATCCAGAAATCAAGGTTGAAGACCTGGGCAAACGGGTGGATGACCTTAAAAGGAAATACCCGGATTTGCTTTTAACGCAGAACCGGGACGGGTGGGTCGTGGGACGCCATAAATTTGAAGGCGCACATTATACCGTCTGGTTTATCGCAGAAAATAAGGAGTTTGTTGCCTTTCGCATCAAGGCGACACAGACCTATAGTCACTTGAAAGAAAAAGAAACGCTGAAATTTTTCGGCACCCTCTTTGGTCGGCCCTTTGACAATTACTGCAAAGGCAAAAGCACTTATGCCATTGAAAGCTGCCATTATAAATGGTGGGTGCGCGATGCTGTCTCCCTAGACGTTTATACCCGCACAAAGAAAGATCAGTCCGTTGTGCTGGATGCCATTACGACTGATACGTATCTTACGTCCAAACATCACAAAATTATCCGCACTTTCCTGCCCATACAATAGTACCCAGCAGTAGAAACCTGCAGATTTCAACCCTAGAACACGTATTAGGGCCATACTACTATGGGGGCAAAAGCTTAATATTTGATGACTCTTATGCACATTTGATTGGTTCGAAAGAACCTATAAGATGAAAATTAGAAAACCTTTTTAGCGTTCTTTAAAAGGAGAGTGCCATGCAAACCGATCTTTCTTTTTTCATCGCCATGGATGGTGCGCCTTATCCTGTGCGCTTTGATCCGACCGTGCTGGATGAATTTGAACGCGACCACGCTGACAATATGGATTTGGAACTGCGCAAGTTTTCAGATGCCTGGTTTGGACCGACCTTTTTCCTGGAACGCGAAAACCGCCTGGGCGTCATTGCACAGTTGATCCGGGACGCCATGCGCGACGAAGATGGCGTGCTGGTTGCCAAATATGTTCTCTGGATGGTGGCACGCTATCCAGAAATTTCTGGAATTCGCATCCACGAAGACACATATGAATTTATGGCGGATGCGTTCGACGACTTTGACTGCACAAGTCAAAGCATTCATTAACCAAACAACATCCGCCATGTACCAACTGGCGGAGACATCGTATGGGGACGGCCGACACCACGTATTTATGGCTCGAAAAAACCTTTGATGAAACACTCAGGTTATTAGAAGAAGCCGAATATTATCATATGCATAAGATACGACGCCAAGTCCGCCACCTGGTGCCCGTAAAGCGCTTAGAAGTAACAACAGAATCATTGCGCGTTACCTCCCGGCTGTCCCATACGATGGCATGGCTTATGACCGAAAAAGCGATCCTGAATAACGAACTGAATCGCGGTGAAGCAACCGACCTTCACCAACCTTTATCCGAAGAAACAACCTGCCTGAAAGCGCGCACAGAATGTCTGGACCTATGCCCAAAAGGATTAATCAGCCTGATGGATCGCAGCCTGGATTTATTTATGCGTGCCTCCCGCCTGGAAGCCATGTTACGTAATGACACAACCGTTGTGGCAACACCAACGCTTCATTAAGCTTTCAGGATATCTTCCACCAGATTGACCCAATAGCTCGCCCCGATGTGCAGCACATCATCATTAAAATCAAAACCGGGGTTATGCAGCAGACATCCCCCCGGGATCCCCCCGGTGCCGAGCCACACATAACAGCCCGGCTTGGCCTGCAGCATATAAGAAAAATCCTCTGCCCCCATACTCGGGACCGGGTCGAAATCAACATTATCTTCCCCGACAGTCTGAATAGCCGCACGCGCACAAACCTTGGTTTGTTCCGCATCATTCAACGTCGCGGGATAGCCGGGCATATAGTTAAAGCTATAACTTGCCCCATGGGCTTCACAGATGCCTTTGACAATGCGTTCCATCTTTTCAACGATGGTTTCATGGACTTCGGTTCTAAAAGACCGCACCGTCCCGCGCATGGTCACATCTTCCGGGATCACGTTCCAGGTATGACCCGCGTTGATCTGGGCAACCGTCACCACGGCCGCATCCAGCGGATTCACTACACGCGCGGGGATGGTTTGCAAGGCCATGACCACTTCGCTGGCAATCACCACCGGGTCACGTCCCAAATGCGGCATGGCCCCGTGGCAACCTTCGCCCACAATCTTGATCTCCATGGTTCCAGCTGCCGCCATCAATGGCCCCGGCTTCATCGCCATGGTACCAGCCGGCATTTCCGGCCAGTTGTGCATGCCAAAGACCGCTTCGGCTGGGAATTTGTCAAACAAGCCTTCCTGCACCATCACACGTCCGCCGCCTTTGGTTTCTTCAGCAGGCTGGAAGACAAAATAGATAGTGCCGTTAAAATTCCGATTTTCAGACAGGTACTTCGCCGCACCCAGCAACATCGCCATATGTCCATCATGGCCGCAGCCATGCATCTTGCCGTCATGGGTTGAACAATGGGGTACGCCTGAATGTTCCACCATATTCAGCGCATCCATATCGGCACGAAGTGCAATCGCGGGACCATCGCCATTTTTAAGCGTTGCCACAACACCAGTGACAGCCAGGCCTTGATGAACCTCCAGGCCAAATTCTTCCAGACGGGCTTTCACAAAGTCCGAGGTCATGACCTCTTCAAAGGCCGTTTCCGGGTAGGCATGGAAGTGGCGACGCCATGTCGTCATTTCGGCTACCAAAGGACTATCTTGTGAAACTTTCATGAATTTGACCCTAATCATTTGAAGGTGAAGCAATCTGTGCTTATATTGCTGCAATGCAACGTGCACAAAAATAATCTCGCTGGAGTTTAAATAATCATGACAAAAATGTCAGTCCCCAACGTAAAAAATAGTATCGATCGCGCTATCCACGCGCTTGAAGGTCGCATGACCAATGGCCTGTCGCCTGCATCGATCATGGTTGCCTATTTCGACTGGCTGGTCCATATGGCCCATTCACCGGGCAAGGTCAGCGAGATGTCAGAAAACTTTGCACGCAAAACCATCGATTTCAACATCTGGGCAGCGCGTGCCACCATGGACCCGGACATCCCCGATTTCATCCAGCCTCTGCCGGAAGATCGCCGTTTTCGCGCCGATGAATGGAAACAGTTTCCGTTTAACGTGATCGCCCAAGGCTTTTTGATGAAAGAACAATGGTGGCATTACGCGACCATGGGCATCCCGGGTGTGTCCAAGCACCACGAAAATATGGTGTCCTTTGGCGCGCGTCAGTGGCTGGATATTATTTCCCCCACCAACTTCTTCGCCACCAACCCGCACGTGCTTAAAACCACCATGGAACAGGGCGGCCAAAACCTGGTGAAAGGGGCTGAAAACTTCTGGAACGAGGTGATGAGCAACATCACCGATGAACATAACGCGGCGGAAAGCAAATACAAGGTCGGTGAAAACCTCGCCTGCACCAAAGGGAAGGTGGTCTATCGCAACCGTCTGGTGGAACTGATCCAGTATGAACCAACCACCAAAAAGGTGGATGCAGAACCCATCCTGATTGTGCCTGCCTGGATCATGAAATATTACATCCTTGATCTATCGCAATATAATTCACTGGTGAAATATCTGGTCGATCAGGGCCATACGGTCTTTATGATCTCCTGGCACAACCCGACAGCAAAAGACCGCGACCTGACCATGGAAGATTATGTCACCCAAGGTGTCATGGAATCTCTGGATGCCGTCACCACAATCGTGCCGGATCAAAAAGTCCATGGTGTGGGTTATTGTCTGGGCGGCACGCTTCTGACCATTGCGGCTTCTGCCATGGCGCGGGATGAAGATGACCGCCTGAAAACAATTTCTCTATTCACCACCCAGACCGATTTCTCCGAAGCTGGTGAACTGATGCTCTTTATCGATGAGAGCCAGATTTCCTACATGGAAGACATGATGTGGGATCAGGGTTATCTGGATACCAAACAAATGTCCGGTGCCTTCCAGCTGTTACGCTCTTTTGACCTGATCTGGTCGAAGATGGTCAGCGAGTACCTTTTGGGCGAACAACCCCGCGTCAATGATCTCATGAGCTGGAACGCCGATGCCACCCGCATGCCCTACAAAATGCATACGGAATATCTGCGTCGCCTGTTCCTGAATAACGATTTGGCAGCAGGTCGTTTCGAAGTAGGTGGCAAAGCGATTGCCGTTTCCGACATCCGCGTGCCGATCTTTGCTGTTGCCACAGGCAAAGACCATGTGGCCCCTTGGAAATCAGTTTACAAACTACACCAGATCGTGGATACCGACGTCACCTTCGTTCTGACCAACGGCGGGCATAACGCCGGGATTGTGAACGAGCCCGGCCACCCGCGCCGTCACTACCAGATGGCTACCAAACTCGACAACGACCGCTTCATCCCCCCTGCTGAATGGGCGGAAAGTCAGGAAGTCGTTGAGGGCTCCTGGTGGGAGCCATGGCAGAAATGGCTAAAAACCAATTCCTCCAAACAAATCACCCCACCCAAAATGGGCACAGAAGGCGGGAACTACTCGCCAATTTGTGATGCACCCGGGACCTATGTGTTTGAAGAATAAGTTCTTCGGTTTTAAGAAGATGTGAGAAAGGCCTTTCCCAGCGGGGAGAGGCCTTTTTTGTTGGTTGGCACCAAGGCGAACGCACACCACACAATCTCATCCCGCACCCCGTTGCGGGATAAGGGGTGGAAGAAGGGTACAATTATTTAATGAAGACAAAATCCATACTATGTATAGTAAATTCAAACAACAAAAACACAACACATGGGGGCCAGCATTCATGAATCGCAAGTCATTCCACATTGTAAAAGCATCTACTCTTTTTTGCCTTCTATTGGCATTGTCGGCCTGTAGTTACTCACCCGGGCCTAAACTGAAAACTCAGTTCACCCTTTCCAAGGAAACGCTATACTATATCGAAGAAAAAAAATGATAAACGCCATATGGTTCAATGGAATACAAAGTCAGGAGAAAAACAACGTTCAGAAATTCCGCCCGGTGCGAATATTCAACTCCCACAGTTTTCTCAAGATGGAAAATATGCCGCTTTCGCCGTACAAAATTATCACAGACACCTCTACGACATCCAAATCATAGCAGATGAGAATCCAAAACCAATCGAAATCATAAAATCTGACAATCCCATTTACTCCCCCAGTTTCTCTCCGGGTGGCAACAAGATTGTTTATAAAACTCTTCGAAAATCAACAGGCGTGCCCAAATTTCACAATTTTGCCTTTGCGATCTATGACCGTAAAACACAGACCCAAAAACGGATTACGGATTATGCATTCGATTTTACAGGAGCACCTTATTTTTATGATCCTGAGCACATTGTCGTGGCAGCAAGGTATAACAACTCAAAAGAACTAAAACGTAAACTGTGGAAAATATCAATAACCACAGGAAAGTATGAAGAACTATTCGATATAGAAGAGGAAGATGCTTATTCGCCCACAGTTATGCCCAATAGGACAATTCTGGTCCAAAAGACCAACCTAGAATCACACGACGGTATCTATATCTACGAATTTTATACATTTGACGGAAAAGACTTTAAACAATTAACGGATCACAAGACGTTCATCGAACACTTTGCACTTTCTGCTGATGGATCAACACTGGCATACCGTATTAGGGAACGCACCAGCGGAGATTATAAAATCTATCTAAGAGATTTGGTTTCCGGGCACATTCAGAAGTTCAATAACTTTTAAATCCCATTTGTATTGCTATAACTGAATCAAAACCAATCATGTCTCATATGTCGCGCCATAATGAGTTAAAGCAGGTGACTGACTTCCACCCCTTATCCCGCAGCGGGGTGCGGAATGACAGCGAGAGGAGTGCGAGATGAAAATAAAAAAAGTGGATCACAGGTCCCCTTCCCCTCAAGATATCTCCTTGCCGTCATCCCTCAGCACCACATAGATCGCCGGGATCACCAGCAGCGTCAGTGCCGTCGATGAAAACAGCCCAAACACCAGCGAAATCGCAAGGCCCTGGAAGATCGGGTCCGCGAGGATAAACGCAGCACCAATAATCGCAGCCGCAGCGGTCAGGAAGATCGGTTTGAAGCGGATCATGCCAGCCTCTAACAAAACATCACGCATGGGACGACCTTCCCCCAGTCGATGGCGGATGAAATCGACGAGCAGGATAGAGTTTCGAACGATGATGCCTGCCAGCGCGATGAAGCCGATCATGGAGGTTGCGGTAAAGGGCGCGTTGAACATCCAGTGGCCGAGCACGATGCCGATCAGGGTCAGCGGCACCGGGACCAAAATCACCAGCGGGAGTTTGAAGCTGCCGAACTGACCGACCACCAGCAAATAAATCGCCAAAATCGCCACGCCAAAGGCCGCGCCCATGTCGCGGAAGGTGACATAGGTGATTTCCCATTCCCCATCCCAGAGGAAGGTCACATTGCTTTCGTCAATGGGTTGGCCGTGGTATTTCATCATGGGCGTACCCAAGTCCCCCCAATCAACCGCTGCCAAGGCGTCTTCCACGGCGAACATGCCGTAAATCGGGGCTTCATAGGCACCAGCCAGTTCTGCCGTGACCATCTCTGCCCCATAGCCATCACGGCGGAAAATGGGGTGGGACGCGGTTTCTTTATTCAGGGTCACGACCTCGCCCAATTCCACATTGCCTTTCAGGGACGGAATGGGGGTGGAGAGCAGGCGTTCAGACATATGCAAATCCGCCTTGGGCAGGCGCACCATGATCTCCATCGGGTCCACGCCAGATCCGCGATGAGAATATCCCACACGCACGCCACCCAGCAAGGCACCCAGCGTGTCAAACATCGCATCTTCTTCCACCCCATGGAATTCGAGGCGTTCCTGATCAATGGCGATGCGCAGGCGTTGGCTGGGGGCACCGAAGCTATCGTCCACATCAACGATGAAATCAATCTCTTCAAACACACCGCGCAGTTTTGCAGCCGCGTTACGACGTGTTTCGGCGTCTGGGCCATAAACCTCAGTCAGCAATGTTGCCATCACCGGTGGGCCGGGCGGAACTTCCACCACCTTTAACGACGCCCCCTCTGGCAGATCAATGCCCTTTATGAGTTCACGCACTTCCAAAGCAATCTCATGACTTTCGCGGTCGCGTTCAGCTTTGGGCAGAAGGTTCAACTGCACATCAGCATATTCCGGCTTGTCACGCAGATAATAATGACGCACCAACCCGTTGAAGTTAAAGGGCATGGAGGTCCCGACATAGGCCTGCATATTCATCAGTTCCGGAATATCCTTTAACTGCCTGGCAACAGCCATGGTTACCCGCTCGGTTTCTTCCAGACTGGCCCCTTCTGCCAGATCGATCACCACCTGAATTTCCGATTTATTGTCAAACGGCAACAGCTTGACCGTCACGCTTTTGGTATAGAACAAACCGCAAGAGGCAATAGTCGCCACACCGACGATGGTGAGGAACTTTTTGGATCGGGAACGTCCTTCCAAAAGGGGTCGGGCAAAGCGGGCATAGAACTGCCCCATCTTGCCGCCATCTTCTGCTTCCACATGATTGACGCCCTTACCGCGCAGTTTCATCAACAACCAGGGTGTGATAATGACAGCGACGAAAAAGGAAAACAGCATGGCGGCAGAGGCATTGGCCGGGATCGGGCTCATATAAGGTCCCATCAGGCCGGAGACAAACATCATGGGCAAGAGCGCCGCCACGATAGTAAGCGTCGCGATAATCGTCGGGTTGCCGACTTCGGCCACCCCTTCGATTGCCGCCTGCAAGGGGGTGCGGTCATCATCCATATTCCAGTGACGCACGATATTTTCCACCACCACAATGGCGTCATCCACAAGAATGCCGATGGAGAAAATCAGCGCAAACAGGCTGACCCGGTTGATGGTATAGCCCATCAGGTAAGAGGCAAAGAGCGTCAACAAGATGGTCGTCGGGATAACAAAAGCCACCACGATGGCTTCACGCCAGCCCACGGTGAAGAAGATCAGCACCACAATGGAAATGGTGGCAAGGCCGAGGTGGAACAACAATTCATCAGCTTTTTCCGTCGCGGTCTCCCCATAGTTTCGGGTGATGTCCACCTGCACATTATCGGGCAGCAACTTGCCTTTAACCGTTTCCAGACGCGCAAGGATTTCGTCCGCCACGAAGACCGCATTAGCCCCTTGTCGTTTGGCAAAAGCAAGGGTGACAGCGGGCTTTTGAACCAATGTGCCGTCTTCTGCCTTTTCCAACTGCCAGACCCGTTTTTCTGCAGGCTGCGCGCCCATAATCACATGAGCAACATCTTTCACATAGACCGGACGACCATCATAAGAGGTCAGCAACAACAACCCGATATCCGGCACGCCCTGCAAAGTCTGCCCCGCCACAACAGGCACGGATTTATTCAAATCACGCAAACGCCCGATCTGGAAAGAACGGTTGGCATGTTCGATCTTGTCGATCAACTGATTGAGCGCAATGCCATAAAGGGCGAGCTTTTCCGGGTCTGGTTCCACCCTGATCTGATCATCGCGCCCGCCAACGATATAAGACAGACCAACGTTATTCACCTTCACCAGTTCGTGCTGCAATTCATCGGCCACATTATAAAGCGCGTGATCATCCCAGCGATCCAGATTGCCGTCTTTAGGGGAAAGTGTCAGGGTGACAATCGCCACATCATTGATGCCACGCCCCACAATGACAGGTTCCCCCACCCCATTGGGCAGGCGTATTAAATTGGCGCGGATATTTTCATGCACCCGCAAGATGGCATCATCTTCGCTTGTGCCCACAAGAAAACGGGCGGTCACAACGGCCTGATCATCCTGAGTCTGGGAATAGACATGTTCTACCCCATCAATGGCTTTGATGATATCTTCCAGTGGTTCGGTCACCAGTTCCACCGCATCGGTCGCTTTTAAGCCATTGGCAGCAACCATAATATCCACCATGGGCACACTGATCTGTGGTTCTTCTTCACGCGGCAGCATGACCAATGCCACCATCCCGACAACGAGGGAGGCCAGTAGCAATAAAGGCGTTAAAGGCGAGGTGATAAAGACCTTGGTGATATGGCCGGAGATACCGAGTTTCATATGCCCCCTCCCCTTATTCAACCGCAGCGGACAGCAAAAGCTCATCCCCATTGCGCAGACCAGAAAGGATTTCACAGACATCTTTTTGAAGACTGCCAGGCTGAACAACCACATCGGTGCCATCGGCCAGTTTTACGTAATGCAGCCCATATCGCACCTTGATCAAATCACACGGGATCAGCATGGTTTCGCGTTTTCCGGTCGCAACATAAACCTTGATCCGTTCCCCGATAAAGAGATTGTCCAGTTTATCCATATTTACATCGGCAACAACCCGGCCCTGTCGCATTTCAGGATAGACCTGACGGATGATACCAATGCTCATCCCGTTTTTAGTATCTTGACCCAAATGCACCAAATCTCCTTTCTGGATAAAACGGGCGTGACGTTCGGGAATTTGAATGCGCAGGATATAGGTTTGGTCTGCAATATCGGCGATGGGCTCACCGGGCATCACAACTACGCCTTTTGCGCCCTGGACCAAAATAACCTTGCCATTGGTCGGCGATAAAACAGCGCCTTCACGCATACGCTGTAACACCAGGTCACGTTCACTTTCCATGGCCTTCAGGTTTTTGACCACTACATCCAGATTGGTACGCGCTTCATCCAGTTTGGCTTGTGATCCAGCCCCGCTTTTGCGCAGACGCTGGGCACGGTTCAATGCAATCTCTGCTAGCTTGCGTTCCGCTTTCAGGGAGGCGGTTCGCGCTTCAACAGCCTGCATTTCCAAATCGAGCTTTTCATCCTTGATCCGCGCGATGACTTGGCCTTCTTCAACATCCGTGCCTTCATCAACCAGCAATTCGGTGATGGTCCCGCCGATACGCGCACGTGCAGAGGTCATATCCACACTCTGCACCGTTGCCAGCACGGCCTTTCGATCCTCAACCTGTTCTGTGGTGACCATAAAGGTGTCTGCGGCCTGTGCCGAGAAGGCAAAGCCACTAGCCATGAGAAAGGTGAGAAAAAAACGCTGCGCATTCATTGGATAATCCCATTTGCCATAAATCATTTGACAATAATATCAATTATTACTAAATTAGCAACTATGAATATTGATGGTTTTGCAAACAAGGCACTGGCGGCGGCTGAGTTGCTCAAGATGATGGGGAACGAACGACGCCTGATGATCTTATGTCAGTTGGGCAACGGTGAAAAATCCGTTGGGGAGCTGGAAGGACTGGTGGGATTAAAGCAATCCGCCCTGTCCCAGCACCTTGCGAAACTGCGCGCTGAACGACTGGTCGCCACACGCAGAGAATCACAAACGGTTTATTACTCCCTGGCTTCAAGTGAAGTCACGGCATTGATTGAAACACTTTATGGGCTTTATTGCCCCACATTGGAAAAGCAAGGATAGAACATGGCTATTGATCGTATCGTTATGGCATTTGCAGGCGCTGTTGTCCTGATTTCACTGGCGCTGACTTTCTATGTCCACCCGAATTTCTGGTGGCTGACAGCCTTTGTGGGCGCAAACCTGTTTCAGGCGGCCTTTACCGGCTTTTGCCCGCTGGCCACGATCCTGAAAAAGCTTGGCGCAAAACCGGGTGAAGCGTTCAGTTAAGGAATAAGGCGACCTTACTTCAAGTTTGCCTCCCCCAGCGCACTAATCGGCCCCTCTTACTTACTTCGCCGGTTAGTGCGCTTCTTCACTTTTACATACTTGGCAAAGTTCGGTGGATTTTCGACCACATCGTGTGGGTCCTGATGGATCAGGATTTCAGCATCCGGATAAGCTTCGCCCAGTTTAAATTCCACCTCATCAGCGATGGCATGGCTATCGCGCAGGGTCAGATTGCCGTCCAGCACCAGATGCAGCTGGATAAAGCTCTGTGGGCCACTGGAACGGGTGCGCAGGTCGTGTCCACCCAAAACGCCCGGATGTTCCAGCACAATTTTCATGATATTGGCGCGTTCTTCTTCTTCGAATTCCCGGTCCATCAACAGGTCCATGGCTTCCACAGCAATTTCACGCACGCTGTAAAGGATGTAGATGGCAATCACGCCTGCGACCAGCGGATCAAACCACAGCCAGTCCGTATAAGCCGCCACCACAAGCGCCACGATCACCCCGACATTCACCAGAATATCTGTGGTGTAATGAAGCGAATCAGCAGACACCGCCACCGATTTGGTTTTACGAACCACATATTTCTGAAACAGAACCAACGCAACGGTCAACCCGATTGAGATCACCATGACGATAATCCCCATCTCGCTATTTTCCACAGCGCTTGGGTTTAAGAAACGATTGCCTGTTTCAATGATCAGGAACAATGCAGAAGCAAAAATAAAGCCTGACTGCATCAACCCTGCCAGCGGTTCTGCCTTGCCATGACCAAAGCGATGCTCGCTATCGGCTGGCTGCAAGGCAAAATGGATGGCAATCAGGTTCACCAGTGAAGCCCCCGCATCCAACACAGAATCAACCAATGTGGACAGCAGACTGACAGAATCCGTTGCCAGCCAGGCATAGAATTTCACGACGATCAAAATCACCGCCACACTGACAGAGGCATAGGTTGCAGCACGCATCAACTGCGGCTTGCTTAATTCCTGTTGGCTGATATTCACGGTTCAGGCCTGCTTGGTTATCGTGTTTTCTTTAAGGGAACAAACGCGTTGTTTCCCATCCATTTTCGCCCATCTTATACACGATACGATCATGAAGTCTAAATTTTTGATCCGACCAGAATTCAATCACACGCGGGCGCACCAGAAACCCACCCCAGAAATCGGGGCGTGGAATTTCACCGACGCCAAATTTGGCGGTATATTCCGCCACACGTTTTTCCAGCTCGAAGCGGCCTTCCATTTCCTGGGACTGTTTGGATGCCCAGGCACCAATGCGGCTGACACGCGCACGGCTTTGGAAATAAGCATCCGCTTCTTCATCACTGACAGGTTCTATTTCCCCTTCAACACGCACCTGTTTGCGCAGGGATTTCCAGTGCAGACACAGGCCAACGTTTTTATTTTCCTGCAATTCAGCGGCCTTGCGGCTGCCGAGGTTGGTGTAAAAGACAAATCCGCGCTCATCTGCACCCTTTAACAGAACCATGCGTACAGAGGGCACACCGTCTTTTGTTGCCGTTGCCAAAGACATGGCAGTTGGATCGTTGATTTCGCTTTTTTCTGCTTCGCTCAACCATTCGTGAAACAGGGAAATGGGATTAGGGCTTTGCGTCACGGGTCTGGTATCCTAAATTAGTAAGAGATAAGAATTCATTACATAGTCTTTTATCACCCTTTGGGGAAGGTCAAACAGATGTCTTTATCAAAATTCAGTTGCATGATTGCGGCAACCGCCATGTTAACAGGCTGTGAAACCACCATGACAGATGGTCAGAAAGAAACCATCGGCACCATTTTGGGGGCGGTTGCTGGTGCGGTTGTAGGCTCGCAAGTTGGCAAAGGCGATGGGCAACTGATTGCGGTTGCGACAGGCACACTGGCCGGGGCCTGGTTGGGCAACTCCGTCGGTCAGTCCCTGGATGAAGTAGACCGCATGAAATATGAAGATGCGGCACAAGACGCACTTGAAAATAATTCTGCCGGGGAATATTCCGCCTGGAACAACCCTGAAAGTGGGAATTACGGCCGCGTCACCCCAACGGCCGCCGTCGAAGAAACCGCCACTGGGGAACAATGCCGCGAATATACCAGCACGGTCACCATCGACGGCATGCTGGAAACCATCAACGGCATGGCATGCCGCCGCCCCGATGGGACGTGGCGCACCGTTGACTAATTGCCCTAAGCAGATTAAATCTATGCCCGCATAAACGCCTAAAAGATGTAACACAGGATAAAAAGAATAAATGAGAGATCCATATAAAGTTCTCGGCCTTTCAAGATCAGCCAGCCAAGACGATATCAAAACCGCATATCGCAAACTGGCTCGCCAGAACCATCCTGACTTGCATCAAGGCGATGCGCGTGCAGAAGAACGCTTTAAAGAAATTCAGTCCGCCTATCAGCTTCTGTCTGACGAAGACAAACGTATCCAGTTTGATCGCGGCCAGATCGATGCAGAAGGCAACCCGACATTTCGTTCCGGCGGCTTTGCAGGCGGCGGACGCCGTCGCGGCGGTGCTGGCGGTGGGGCTGGCGCGGACTTCCATGATATTTTCAGAGATTTTGCCAATCAGGCCCGTGGCGGCGGGTCACGCGGCGGTGGCCCCTTCGGTGGGGGCGGCTTCGGCGGTGGCTTTGGCAGCGGTGGTTTCGGCGGCTTTGGCGGGGATGAAACCCATCCTCAGCAAAAAGGCGCAACCGTCAACTGCTGGCTGGAACTGGATTTTTCAGAAGCTGCGCGCGGCTGTAAAAAGACCGTGCGCCTGCCAACTGGCAAGGAACTGAGCGTCAATGTGCCCGCAGGCTTTGAAGACGGCCAATCCCTGCGCCTGAAAGGCCAAGGCATGCCGGGCTTAAACGGCGCGCCATCCGGGGATGCGATGGTGGAAATCCACATCAAGCCGGACCCGAATTTTTCGCGCAAAGGCAACGACATTCATCTGGACCTACCCATCACAGTGCCAGAAGCCGTTATGGGTGCCAAAATCGAAGCCCCGACCATTGATGGCGCGGTCAACGTCAAAGTACCTGAAAACGCAAACTCCGGTACCACCCTTCGTCTGCGCGGCAAAGGGATCAAAGGCAAGGATGGCAAACAGGGCGACCAATACGTCAAACTCCGCGTCATGCTGCCCGAAAAATCCGACAAGGAATTCGCTGACTTCGTCAAAAAATGGTCGAAGAAGAACCCCTATTCTGTGCGTGCGAAGAAAAGCTAGTTTTCACTTCCAATCTCATAACCTACTCTATAAACTCCCCAAAAGTGTATAGATTAAGTAGGAATATAAATATGAGAACCTTGGCGGCCCTGTGCCTCGCACTTCTTTTGTCAGCCTGCGTGAACAATGTAGATAAATTCTATAAATCGCACGGAACCCAAATGGACCCGCGACAAGTTATTCTGAGTAATGGACCAGCAGAAATCATATACACAAACAAAGAAAATTTTGTTGAAAATTTCTGGAACATTGTTGAACAAGGATATGTAACGACTGGAAACTCAACCTTCTGGGCTGAAGGGGCGAATGAGAATCAGGTTCAAGCCGTCGCGCAAAAAGTTGGTGCAAGCAAAGTTCTCTTCTGGAAACAATATAAACGCACAGATGACAATTCCTTCGTCATGCAAATGCCAGATACAACAACAACCTATCATGATGGCAGCATCATGGCTCTGAATAGCAATACAGGTAATTTGAACACAGCGTACCTATCCGGGACATCCACCACATACGGGTCAACACCTGTCCTGATCCCAAATAAAGTCAATATCTTCGATCATGATGTCATCTTCTTCGTCAAACGCAAACCAGGTGGGGTTGGTGTCAGTGTACGAGATTTAAATACAAAAGAGCGCAAGGCAATTAACAGCAACTTTGGAGCTGCCATTCAAGCCGTTGTTAAGAGATCTGCGGCCTTCAAAGCGAACCTCATGCGCGGAGATATCATTTTATCATTTAACGATGTTAACGTTGAAGACTTCCAGCACTTTTTAGACTTGGCGGGCCAGAAAATTGGCCAAGACAATATCCCCATGACCATATATCGTGATGGAAATGTCTACACGACGACAATCAGTATTGATCCGATTTAGAAAGTTCCCAATTGGTCGAAATTTATATAGATGCAGATGCCTGCCCGGTTAAGGATGAAACCTTGAAAGTGGTGGCGCGCCATAACATCAGGGTGCATTTTGTCTCCAACCAATGGCTGCGTTTGCCCCAAAGTCAGCTGATCAACATCGTTGTGGCCCCCGAAGGCCCGGATGAAGCCGATAACTGGATTGCGGATCATATTACCGATAAGGACATCTGCGTTACAGGCGATATCCCGCTGGCGGACCGTTGCGTTAAAAAGGGCGCTCTAACGCTTAATCACAATGGCAAGGAATTCACCCCCGACAGCATCGGTATGGCCCTTGCCACTCGTGACCTCATGACCCATTTGCGTGATAGTGGACAGATTGAAGGCGGCGGCGGGAAGTCATTTTCGAAGAATGATCGCTCGAATTATTTAAGTGCGCTTGAAACGGCTGTTCAGAAACTGAAGTGATACCGACAAGCACCGTCATCCCTGCGAAGGCAGGGATCTCAATCAACATGTCCGTTTAGATTCCTGCCTGCGCAGGAATGACCGCGGCACAACCACCCGCCCAACGTCACCCCGTATGTATTGCGGGGTTAGGGGAAAACTCAGTGCTCAGGCTTCCACCCATTATGGCGCAACTCGTGCGCCATGACGTCTCTTGGGGGAACAGCCTACCCCACAACCTCGGCCAAAGCCTTACTCATGGCCTGAATGCGGGCTTGTTCGGCGGCCGCGATTGCTTGTTGTGGCTTTTCATGGACATAGCTGGCTTCGGTCAGATCAAGCCCCAGGGTCTTGTGAAGTTCAGCGAGATTTGTTTCAGTCAAATCACGTGCCAGCACCCATTGTTCATCTTCGGTGACCGCAACGAACCCTGCTTCATTCAACAGTTTCATCACATCGGCCGCAATATGGCTACCGAGTTCCTTGGTAATCACATGATCTGAGAGTGACCCGCCCGCCACATGCTGCACCTTTAACAAACGCAGGGCCTCCAGCGCCCCCATCATACGATCTGCTGGCGTGACCTCTTTCTTTTTGGTCTGATCCAAACGTTCAAAATCTTCCAGTGATGCCGTCAATAACGCGCCCATCAGCACCACCGCCCAGGTCAGATACATCCAGACCAGAAAGATCGGAATGGCCGCAAGCACGCCATAGATGGCCTGATAGGATGGGAAGTTGGAAACATAAAGACCAAACAGTTTTTTCAAAACAGCAAAGAGAATGCCGGCAACCACCCCGCCGATCACACCATTTTTCCAGGAGATATTGCGGTTCGGCACAAAAATATAAAAAAACGTCAGCGCCGCCATCACCATGACGTTGGGCAGAACGAAACTTAGAAAACCAGAAACGCTGACGCCGCCCAGGCCATCCTGTTCCACCCAGTTCGTCAGCGCATAAAAATAGGTGGAAAGCGACAGGCTCACCCCCATCAGAAGCGGCCCCAAAGTCAAAACCGCCCAGAACATCAACAAGCGCGAGACAAACGGGCGTTTGACCCGCACGCGAAAGATTCGGTTGAGCGCATCTTCAATGGTCGCCAGCAGCATAATGGCCGTCACACCCAAACCAACAATCCCCAAGGTTGTCATACCGCCCGTTTTTGCCATGAAAGTATTCAAGTAACTGGAAACTGCATCCCCTGCTGCAGGCACGAAATTTTCAAAGACATAGGCCTGAATTTCATGCTGAACGCCTTCAAAGGCAGGAAAGGCCGCAAAGATCGCAAAGCTGATCGCCATCAACGGAACCAGCGATAAAAGCGAGGTATAGCTTAGGGATGCTGCGATCCGCATGCATTGATCTTCCCCAAATCTGCGTATGATGATTTTCCAAATTTCGCCCAAGGCCTGCTTGTCGAAGGGCTTTTTTTCAGCGTGATCCATGTTTTGTTACCAAATATTTCCAAAAACTTGCAAATTGTGAGGAGAGAATCCTTTCCCCTTTCTTGATATTATCCTATACAAAGTTCAAAGAAATATTGAACCCTTCTTTGAAAAAATGCAAAAAAGGGAACAATTCAATCAACCGCGTGAATATTTAAGTGAGGATGTCATGACTGCAGCTGGGCTAATGGCTGGTAAAAAAGGTCTGATCATGGGGGTCGCCAACGAGCGTTCAATCGCTTGGGGTATTACAAAAGCATTAAAAGAACAAGGCGCTGACCTTGCTTTTACATATCAAGGTGATGCGCTTCTAAAACGTGTGGCACCACTTGCTGAATCTGTTGGTTCTGACATTCTGTTGCCATGTGACGTAACAGACCAAGGCAGCATCGACGCTGTTTTTGATGCACTGGAAGAAAAATGGGGCAAAATCGACTTCGTTCTTCACGGCATTGCCTATTCTGATAAATCAGAACTCAAAGGCCGCTATGTGGATACAAGCCGCGACAACTTCCTGATGACCATGGATATTTCCTGCTATTCCTTCACAGCTGTTGCCAAACGTGCAGCTGCGATGATGAACGAAGGCGGATCCATGCTGACACTGACCTATTATGGTGCAGAACGTGTTATCCCGCATTACAACGTCATGGGTGTGGCCAAAGCTGCGCTTGAGGCTTCCGTTCGTTATCTGGCAGAAGATCTGGGTAAAGACGGCATTCGTGTAAATGCGCTGTCTGCTGGCCCAATGAAAACACTGGCAGCTTCCGGCATTGGTGACTTCCGCTATATCCTGAAATGGAACGAGCTGAACTCCCCGCTTCGTCGCAACACATCCATGGATGATGTTGGTGGCAGTGGTCTTTACCTGATGTCGCATCTTTCTTCTGGTGTCACAGGCGAAGTTCATCATGTGGATTCCGGTTTCCATACGGTTGGTATGAAGGCCGTGGACGCCCCGGATATCGCAACATCATAATAAACGCATTAATCTAGACGAAGGCACTTCATAATGTCCGGTAACCGTTTCGGTCACGTTTTCAGCTTCACCACCTTTGGGGAAAGCCATGGCCCTGCCATTGGATGTATCGTCGATGGCGTTCCCTCCCGGATTGATCTGAAGGAAGAAGACATCCAGTTCTGGCTGGAAAAACGTAAACCCGGAACCAGCCGCTTTACCACCCAGCGTAAAGAACCGGATGAAGTGCGCATCCTGTCCGGTGTGTTTGAAGGTAAAACAACAGGCACACCGATTGGTCTGGAAATCATCAACCAGGACCAGCGTTCCAAAGATTACGGCGACATCAAGGACAAATTCCGCCCCGGTCACGCCGACTATACCTATTGGGAAAAATATGGCATTCGTGACTATCGCGGTGGCGGACGTTCCAGTGCCCGTGAAACCGCCATGCGCGTTGCCGCAGGTGCCATTGCACGTAAAGTTCTGGGCGACGGGATTGATATCAAAGGCTATCTGGTTCAAGTCGGCCCGCATAAAATCGATCGTTCTCGCTTTGATGCAGCTGAAATCGACAACAACCCGTTCTTCTGCCCTGATCCGATTGTGGCAAAGGAATGGGAAACCTATCTGGACGGTATCCGCAAGGATGGCTCCTCCATCGGTGCAGTACTGGAAATCGTAGCCAAAGGTGTTCCCGTCGGCTGGGGTCAGCCAGTTTATGATAAACTGGATGCGGACCTTGCCAAAGCCATGATGTCCATCAATGCTGTCAAAGGCGTTGAAATTGGTGATGGGTTCGATGCAGCAAGCCTCAGCGGTGTTGAAAATGCCGATGAAATCCGCATGGGCGATGATGGCAACCCCGTCTTCCTGTCCAACCACGCAGGTGGCATCCTGGGCGGCATTTCCAGCGGTCAGGATATTGTGGTGCGTGTGGCAATCAAACCGACCAGTTCTATCCTGGTGGAACGCAAAACCATCGATACCAATGGCAACGAATGTGACCTGATCACCAAAGGCCGCCATGACCCCTGTGTCGGCATTCGCGGTGTTCCGGTTGCCGAAGCCATGATGGCTTGCGTGCTGGCCGATCACATGATGCTTAACCGTGCCCAGCAAGGTTAAGGCTTCCCTCCCCTGTCTTTCTGCGATAGTCTTTCCCTATTTCAGTATCGGGAGACTCAATTTATGAAAAAGATCATTTTGGCAGCCGCCTTCGCACTCAGCGTAACCGCCGTTTCAAGCCCTGCGAAAGCCAGCGATGGCGATGTAGTTGCAGCCGCTGTTCGTGCCGGGGAAAATATGAAAACACTCTGTGCAGGCGGGCAAACGGCTGTGACACAAGTTGCGACCAACTACGCCATGAACCTGCTGACAGCAGGCAAGATCACCGATCCACGTGGTGCCATCATTGATGCGACCAAAGCTTTGATGGCTGTGTGCTTGGGCGGGCGCTAATTCCCCATTTACATTACGCGTGCTTGTTTTATAGTGTGCACTCAAAAGTAATATTGGGTGCACACTATGAAAAAAATAAAACTCGCTCTGACCTTCTCAATTCTCATTGCGGCGACAAGCTTAAGTGCTTGTGCCATTCAGCAAAATGTCCGTTCGGTACAGGGCCACGGCATTGAAGAAGTCTGCATTCGCAACAATCCCAGCACGAAGATGAGTGCGTATCAGCCCATGCTTCAACGCCTGATCGAGGCCAAACGCATCTCCACCCGCATCTATGACGGCCGCCTGCCGGAAGATTGTGAATATAACCTCAGCTATACCGCGAACTGGAGCTGGGACGGCGGGATGTATCTTCGCTACAACAAAATTGATGTTTTCAAGGGACGCACCCCTGTGGGCAGCGCGGAATATAAAGCTGGCCTGATGAGCCTTGCCAAATGGGGAAAGACCGAAACCAAGGTCGGCCCGCTAATCGATCAGCTTTTCCCCAACTAAGGGATTTAGCCTAAGCCCTCTTGGCTTCACAAATCTTTACAATCTGCTTCTTTCCCTATTTTAGCGAACTATGATATTTGTTAGGTAACAAAACATATTTCAAAAGATAGGGAGAGAAGAGATGCCACAGCCAGACCATATTGTAAAAGTTGCCCTGCCCGACCAGGACAAGCTGGACGATGACATTCAGGGATATTTTGACAAATGCCAGGAAAAACTGGATATGGTGCCCAATGTGCTGCGCGCCTTTACTTTCAACCCCGATAAATTCCGCACCTTCACCAAATTTTATAACCAGCTGATGCTGGGTGACAGCGTGCTGTCCAAGCTGGAACGCGAGATGATCGCAGTTGTGGTTTCTTCGTGTAACCGTTGTTATTACTGCCTTGTCGCCCATGGTCAGGCCATCCGGGAACTGTCCGGGGACCCGCAACTGGGGGAAATGATGGTGATGAATTATCGTGTGGCCGATCTTTCAGATAAACAGCGCGCCATGCTGGATTACGCCTGGAAACTGACCGACACCCCTCATGATATCACCGATGCGGACCGCACGGCCCTGCGCGATGCGGGATGGGGCGATGATGCCATTTGTGATATCACTGATACGGCAGCCTTTTTCAACTATACAAACCGCATGGCCCACGGTCTGGATATGATGCCGAATACAGAATATCACGCCATGTCACGCTGAATGACATTAGATTTAACTAATTAAAATTCAGTAAGCTATTGATATTGAACGAAGGCAGTTACAAATTTTAATTATTATAATTTGTATTGACAGATAACGATCCAAGCCTGATAATGGTTCTCACTAAGTTGATGAAATCTGAATATGAATTATTCAATATTTAGATTGAGACAACCACGTTTCCTGCCGTCCCGAGCGACTTCCCCCCCTGTTCCTACCCCACGCTCGGGACGGTTTTTATTTTCCTGAAATTCTGATACAAGTGCGCTCCAGTCTCTAAGGGGTTTTTCGTCGTGGGTGAATTCGCCAATATTATTCTTCATGCGGGCCGCGCAGGTGTAGAACTTGCGCTATTTGTTTTCCTGCCTGTCATGATCGTTATGCTCAGTTTCATGCGTCTTCTTGAAGCCAAAGGCATTCTGGATCGCATCGT
Source organism: Terasakiella sediminum (assembly GCF_033100395.1). Classification (NCBI taxonomy): domain Bacteria; kingdom Pseudomonadati; phylum Pseudomonadota; class Alphaproteobacteria; order Rhodospirillales; family Terasakiellaceae; genus Terasakiella; species Terasakiella sediminum. The sequence goes on from NZ_JAWLVJ010000012.1 coordinate 44,388, forward strand.
TATCTGGGTTACCCCGATCCTGCGCCCCTTCGGCCTGCCCGGCCTTGGTGTCTTTGCCATGTTCCAAGTGCTGTTTGTCAGTTTTGCTGCACCCATGGCCACATTGGCAATGATGGATAAGGGTGGATCACCGCGTCGTCATATTGCCGCAACGCTCGCCATGGTATTGGGTATGGCACAGGCCAATGTCACCTTCCCGATGGCTGCCCTTGGCCTGAACGCACCTATGACCATGCTGATCTCCACCATCTGCGGATTGATCGGGGCGGGTCTTACCTATCACATTTTTGCACGCAATCTCCCGGACCGGGATGATGAAAACCCCATGGTCGTCAAACACAAAGATGCAGATGGCCCCAAAGGTGTACTGGATGTCATCAACAAAGCAGGCGCTGAAGCGCTGAAGATCAGCCTCAACGCCATCCCCATGCTGGTGCTGGCTCTGGTCTTTGTTGCGTTGATGCGCGCAGCTGGTGTCATGAGCTTTCTGGAAGAACTGCTCACGCCGATGCTCAATGCCTTCAACCTGCCCGGCAGCTTTATCATGGCAACCATCACCAAATATATCGCAGGCGGTACGGCCATGATGGGTGTGGTCAAAGAATTTATGGATCAGGGGCTTATCAACGTGCAGGAATTCAACCGCCTGGCTGGCTTCCTCATTCATCCTTATGATGTGGCTGGGGTTGCGGTCCTGATCTCTGCTGGTAAAAGGGTGGCTGAAGTCCTCATGCCTGCCCTATACGGGGCCGCCATTGCCATCATCCTGCGTACCATTGCCCATGGGATGCTGTTTTAATCCGTCCGGCAATCAACGCCATTGTCTTCGCGGCAGTAAAAGAACCCAAGATAGTTGATCTCTTTCTCAGGCATTTTGTTGTGCTTGATCACGTCATAGAGTAACTCGGCCCCATAGCGTCCCATTTCAAAGGGGCGCTGGCCGATATTGATGGTGGAGAGGTTCTGCTCCAGCGCCTGCAGCTGCACTTTTTCCGCATCCGCAGAAATAATCACAAGCTCACCTGATTTGATCTGATCACGATAAGGCAACATGGTCTGAATATAGTTGGGTGAGAATTGCGCAAAGCCCGCAACAGCCAGAAAAATCGGGGCTTCCTTGCGCGAAAGCAAATGTTTGAGCTGATGAACCGCGCGGTCACGCTTCCCCAGCGAATAAAACGGACAACGCACATATTCGACCCAGCCGTTTTCACCCGTCAGCTTTTGATTACTGTCATTCCCGGACAAGGCAAAACGCACACCGCGGATACGTTCATTCAGATTGGGTGTACTGTCACTGCCAGACTGGATACAGATTTGCGTCTCTCCGTCTTTTTTAAACCGCTTGGCATAATCCCCAAGGGCGACACCGAAGTCAAAATTATTAGTCCCCACATAAGCAATGCGATAATCATGATGTTGATCCAAAAGATCGGAATCAAAGGTCATCACCTTGACACCTTGTTCTTTTGCGCGTTTCAACACGCTATCGACCAAAAAATCTGAATTTGTTGTGGAAATCAGAATGCCATCCACATTCTGTTTCAAAACCTTTTCAACCACATAGACCTGTGAGCGGGTGTCCTGATAATCAATCGGACCGTCATAGATGCATGTAAGGTCATTCTGTCTGTTGGAAAATTCTTCGCAGCCTGCGAAGGTCTGTTCATAAAACGTATCGTTCTTGGTCTTGCCAATCACCGCAATGGTGATATCTGCAAAAGCGGGCAATGCCCCCACAGAAGCAAACAAAATCAACAAACTGACAAGAACACGTCCCATTGAAGCATCCAGAAATCAACACCTCTTATATGTATGGAACTTTAAACCATAGATTTCAATTCATTAGTATGACTTATATCAAAAAAAGATAAACTGCGACCGCGCACAAACAACCGCCCATAATGATATTCAACAGGCGAAGACGTTCCGGACTGGTCAAAAAATTCTGGGTAAAAGCCCCCATCACGGCCCAAAATGACACCCCTAAAAAGCACATCACCAGATAGATCAGACAGAAGACCAAAATGGTCCCCCAGCCTTCGCCCGTTACGAAAGCAGCCACACCAATCAGGCAAGCAATCCAGGCTTTCGGGTTCAGCCATTGCAGAATGGCACCTTCAAAAAATTTTGGCTTTGGTTTCTCTTCAGAAGACACTTCGCCTTTTGCCGTCATCAGTTTCCAGCCGAGATAGAGGATATATCCGGTACCCAGCACATGCATCACCGACATAACGGTGGGATAATCTTTTACCACGCTTTCCCCGACCATACCGACCATATATAATAGAGCGGTAAAACCAAGCGCCGCGCCCGATACAAAAGGCAGGGTGCGCATAAAGCCATTGTTCACGCCCGACGCCAGCGCGATAATATTCACCGGGCCGGGTGACGCAGAAAGCGCCAATGCAAAGGTCGTCATTGCCAGAAGTAGTGTCATCAGATCATCCTTTCATGCTTGCAAAAAGGATACAGGCGACTAAATTAATTTATTATCCCGAATAATTAAAATTCACTGTATGAAAATTTTACATAATGATTGAAGACCTGCGCGCCATCACCCTGTTCTGCAAAACCGTTGAATGCGGAAGTTTTCGTCAATGTGCGACACACTTCAACCTGTCGCCCTCCATCGTGTCCCAGCAGATTTCAAACCTGGAACAGAAATACGGCATCACCCTGCTTTATCGCAGCACCCGCAAATTAAAACTGACGTCTGAAGGCGCAGCCTTTTTTGAAAAGGCGCAAACCATGGTGGCATCCGCACAGGATGCTTTATCCGTCCTGTCCGAAAAATCAGATCATCCCAGCGGCACGCTTCATCTGACCATGCCCGCAGGCTTGATCAAAAGCCCACAGATGGCCCAGATTGCACAATTCAGTCAGGATCACCCGGATATCAAACTAGACATTCATTTTACCGACAAACGCCTCGACCTTATTCAGGAAGGTATCGACCTTGCCATTCGCGCAGGGCAGTTGGATGACAGTTCCTTGAAGTCCAAAAAGATTGGCGAATTACATCGCACCCTCGTCTGCACCCCTCAATATGCCAGCCGTCACCCATTGCCCACCCATGGGGATGATCTGAAAAACTGGGACTGGATCAAAATGAAGATGATGCCGCCTTATCGCACCCTGTGTGATGAAAAGGGCATCAGTCATGACATTCACTTTACCCCCCATGTGGAAGTGGACAACACGGATGCCATGTGTGAGATGACCCGCCTTGGCCTGGGCCTGTCAACGCCACCGGATTTTCTGGTGGAACGCGACATCAAAGAAGGGGCACTGGTAGAAATTCTGCCCAGCTGGCGCGCCAGTTCCATGAACGTTTATGCCCTCTGGCCGGAAAACAGCGTGCGTCGGAAGCTCACGGCCCTATTGCTGGAAAAAGCTTTTTCAGCTTAGGCTTTCTGCCCGCAGATCAAAAATTCGATATTGCCTTCAGGCCCTTTGATCGGACTTTGGGTAATGCCCTTGACCGTCCAATCTGAAAGACCGTCCAGCCAATTCTCAATCGTATCGCAAACTTCCTGATGTAATTCCGGTTCACGCACCACACCGCCTTTACCGACACGACCTTTGCCAACTTCGAACTGAGGTTTGATCAGGGCCATCAGATAACCGCCGGATTTCACCCGGTCCATGGCCGCAGGCAAGACCGTTTGCAGGCCAATAAAGCTGGCATCACAGACCACGATATCGACCATGTCCGGGATATCTTCGTCGGTGAGATGGCGCGCATTCGTGCGTTCCATCACTACAACGCGGTCATCGCTGCGTAGTTTCCAGGCAAGCTGACCATGCCCCACATCGACACTGTAAACTTTATCCGCGCCGCGTGTGAGCAACACATCGGTAAAGCCGCCCGTGCTGGATCCTACATCAATGCCGATAAAGCCTGTCACATCAACGCTGAATTCATCCAGCCCCTTGACCAGTTTCAGCCCCCCACGTGACACCCACGGATGGTCCTGCCCTTTAAGTTCAATGGGGATATCAGCCGCGACTTTCTGCCCCGCCTTATCCATGCGTTTGGTGTCGGAATAAACATTGCCCGCCATGATCATGGCCTGGGCACGGCTGCGGGTTTCAATCAATCCACGGTCCACCAGCAACTGGTCGAGGCGCAGTTTTTTGACTTTTTCTTTTTTCTCAGGCGTGTTGGGCATCTTCAACCGCGCGTCCCAGCGCTTTCAAAACCGTATTCACCATACCGGATGCATTGATCCCGGCAGCTTCATACTGTTGATGCACATTGCCCTGATCGATAAATTTATCTTCCATGGTCAGGCAACGCACTTTCAGCGATCCATCCAACAGACCATTCATCATCAAAAACTGGGTGACTTGTGATCCAAAGCCACCGATGCAGCCTTCTTCCACTGTAATCAGCACTTCATGGTTATTGGCCAGATCACGGGTCAATTCCGTATCAATCGGCTTGGCAAAACGGGCATCCGCCACAGTAGTCGGCAGTCCCATACTTTCCAGTTTTTCCGCCGCCAGCAAGGCTTCTTTCATGCGGGTGCCGTAAGACAAAATGGCAACCTTGCCCCCTTCTTTAACAATGCGGCCTTTACCGATTTCCAGAACATCACCTTTTTCCGGCAGTTCAATGCCAATGCCTTCGCCACGCGGATATCTGAATGCACTGGAACGATCATCAATGGCAGCCGATGTTGCCACCATATGCATCAGTTCCGCCTCATCACTTGGGGCCATCACAACGATGTCCGGCAAGGCCGTCAGATAAGCAATATCAAAGGTCCCGGCATGTGTCGGACCATCCGCGCCTACCAGACCAGCGCGGTCAATAGCAAAACGCACGGGCAGATGCTGCAACACCGCATCATGGACCAACTGGTCATAGCCACGCTGCAGGAAGGTCGAATAAATCGCACAAAACGGTTTATAGCCTTCCGTCGCCATCCCGGCGGCAAAGGTCACTGCATGTTGTTCGGCAATCCCCACATCAAAACAACGGTCCGGGAAACGTTCCCCAAACTTATCAAGACCTGTGCCTGATGGCATGGCGGCGGTGACACCAACGATCTTGTCATCGGTTTCCGCTTCTTTGATCAACGCTTTAGCGAACACACCTGTATAGCTGGGTGCATTGGATTTCGCTTTTTCCTGCTTCCCTGTCACCACATCAAATTTGGAGACACCATGGTATTTGTCCGCTGACTGTTCCGCCGGGCCATAACCATGACCTTTTTGGGTTTTAACATGCAGCAAGACAGGCCCCGGATCTTTATCATCACGCAAATTTTCCAGCACGGAAACCACATGTTCCAGGTTATGCCCATCAATGGGACCCACATAATAAAAACCAAGGTCACTAAAGATGTTTGATCCGCCCGTCACCATCTTGCGCGCCGCACTTTCCGCCCCCTTAACCGTCTGGGCAATGGTGCTTGGCAGCTTGTTCACAATGTCTTTTGCACTGTGACGGAAAGATTTCAACGTCGTGCTGGTCAGAAGTTCGGACAGATAATAGCTCATCGCGCCAACGGGCGGGGCGATGGACATGTCATTGTCATTCAAAATCACGATCAGGCGACTGTCGAGTGCCCCCGCATTATTCATCGCTTCATAAGCCATGCCCGCCGTGATGGAACCATCCCCGATCACCGCGATCACATGGTTGTTGCCGCCCTTAAGGTCGCGCGCAACAGCCATCCCCAGACCAGCAGAGATCGAGGTCGAGCTATGGCCCGCGCCAAACGGATCATACGGGCTTTCTTTTCGTTTGGTAAAACCGGACAGACCATCAGCCTGACGCAGCGTTGGCATTTCACCGCGACGCCCGGTCAGGATTTTATGAGGATAACACTGGTGACCCACATCCCAGATGATACGGTCATCCGGTGTGTTAAACACATGGTGCAGACCAACCGTCAGTTCCATCACCCCAAGGCTGGCCCCCAGATGCCCCCCTGTGCGCGACACATTACGCACCACGTCGTCGCGCAGCTCGTTCGTCAGCTGCTGCAGTTGGTCCATATTCATCCCCTTAAGATCAGCTGGGGATTTTACGGTATCAAGCAATGGTGTGTCAGACACGACGGTTCATCCTTAAGTCTTATTTTTCTTAGCTTCTGCGGTTTACCACATATTGGGCCATCGCGCGCAATAAATCGGTATTTTTATCGAACACATCCAAATGCTGGCAGGCTTGGTCTGCAACAATATGGGCCTGGTTGCGCGCCCCTTCAACACCCATCAGGGAAACAAAGGTCGATTTTCCGCGATCTGCATCTTTATTGACCTGCTTTCCGGTTTCTTCAACCGTTGATTCCACATCCAGCAGATCGTCCGCGATTTGGAACGCCAGGCCCAAGTCACGGCCATAATTGTTAAGCGCCTCACGTTTTTCCGCATCCGCCTTGCCCAAAATGGCCCCGGCGATAGAAGCGAACACAATCAATGCGCCTGTCTTCAAGCTTTGCAGGCGGGTAATTTCAGGAATATCCAGCGTCTTGCTTTCAGCCATCAGATCAATCATCTGACCACCGACCATCCCGTTCATGCCGGACGCTTTGGCAAGTTCCGCCACCAGCTGGCAACGCACGTTCGCATCCGGGTGTGTCTCTTCATGGGCCAGCACTTCAAAGGCGCGAGTCAACAAGGCATCGCCTGCCAAAATGGCCGTGGCTTCATCAAATTCGATATGGCAGGTCGGACGACCACGACGCAGGTTATCATCATCCATGGCTGGCAAGTCATCATGGATCAGGGAATAGCAATGCACCATTTCAAGAGCAGCCGCCACACGCAACGCACCTTTTTCATCCACATCAAACAGATTGGATGACATCATCACCAGAAACGGGCGCACCCGTTTGCCGCCACCAAGCGCGCTGTAACGCATGGCGTTAACCACCTGGCTTTCGTCACCTTCGGGGACCACCAGTAATTCATCCAGCATTACTTCAACAGCGTCTGCCTGAACTTTCAGCGCATTCTTTAAATCAGTCATAACAAGGCGACTTCTTAAGAAATTTCGGTTGGCTGTGCGGTGACGCTGCCATCCGGGGCCAATGAAATTTTATCCACCTTGGCCTTTGCTTCAGCCAGTTTTGCTTCGCAGTGACGCTTTAGGTGCGCGCCTTTTTCGTAAGCTGTGATCGCATCATCCAGTTTCCCGGACCCGCTTTCCAGTTGACGGACAATTTCTTCCAACTGGGCGAGGGCTTCTTCGAAGCTGAGATTTTCAATTTCAGACTGAGACATGTTCATACTCAAAAAGGAATAAAAGTGGGCCACAATGTAGCCCCCAGTCCCAATAAGGGCAACCTTTTAAGCATGCATCAGGGTTTTTACATGGGCGGCCACACTGGACGCCAGCGCATCCACATCATAGCCCCCTTCCATGACAGAGACCACGCGCCCATCACAGCATTCATTGGCAACCTTGAGCAATTCTTCCGTCACCCAGATGAAATCCTGTGTAGAAAGACGCAAATGGGCCAGTGGATCACGCGCATGGGCATCGAATCCGGCAGAAATAATCAGGAAATCCGGATTAAATTCCCGCAAGGCGGGCAGGATTTTCTCTTCATATGCTTTTCTAAACAATTCTGGCTTGGATCCTGGTGGCAGTTCCACATTACAGATATTGTTGGCAACCCCGGTTTCACTTTCTTTCCCCGTTTCCGGATAACCTGGGGATTGGTGGCTAGACCCGTAAAACAGGTTCGGGCTGTTATAGAAAATTTCCTGCGTGCCATTGCCATGGTGCACGTCAAAATCGATGACAGCCGCGCGTTCGACTTCGGGATATTTCGCAACCGCATGGATAGCACCAATGGCCGCATTGTTAAAGAAACAAAAGCCCATGGCGCGTGAGGTTTCCGCATGGTGTCCCGGCGGACGGGTGGCACAAAACGCATTGCGCGCCTTTTTCTCCATCACTTCATCCACACCAAAACACACCCCACCAACTGAACGCAGCGCAGCTTCCCACGTGCCCGGTGACACAATGGTATCGCCATCAATCGCATTTAAATGCCCACCCACTTCGGGCACGGAGCGTTCAATGGCTTCGATATAATTGGTAGGATGAACCAATTCCAGTTGGGAATGGGTCGCTTTCGGGGCCTGATCACGATGCAGGAAATGGAATTCTTCTCGATCCAGATGACGCAAAACCGTTCGCAATCGTGCGGTTGTTTCTGGATGATGTTCCCCGGTGTCGTGTTTCAAACAAGCCGGATGTGTCAGCAACAATGTGGTCATGATGTCCCCCTTCTTCCCAAACGTCCCTTATCCTTTTGTAGATGCATCATATGAAATAATTCTAAAAAAGCCACTTTTTTATCGCCGACGCCTTTACCTTTGCGTAAATCGGGATAACTATATGACGTTATAAATATTTCCAGAGGTCGGCCCGGTGATCAGATCAAAAATTCTCCCCGTCTTTTTTGCAACGACTTTGAGCGTTCTCAGTCTCCCGGCCTTTGCACAGGATAAACCCGCTGCCCCCGAAGCTACAATGGTGGGTGCGGACACAGTTCGTTTTGTTGAAGTTTCCCAGACAGTGCCTGTATCAGGCCGTTTGGTTGCGCGTCAATCCAGCGTGGTTGCAGCGCGCATCAATGCACCTGTTCATGAAGTCCTTGTAGAAGTGGGCGACAATGTTGAACAGGATCAGGTCCTGATCAAACTACTGGCAGATCGCCTCACCCATAACAAAGAACTCGCGATGGGGGAGCTGGAACGATCCATGGCCGCCCTTCAAACCAGCAAGGCACAATTTAATATTGTTAGCCAGGAACTGAAACGTCTCGCCCGTCTTCGTAAATCCGCAGCCTTCAATCAGGCGCGATATGACGATAAAAATCTGGAACGTTTAAAGGCCCAAAGTGCGGTGGGAGAAGCCGAAGCCGCTGTGCGTAAAGCCAAGGCTGACCTGGCTTTGGCAGAACTGGACCTTGACTATACTGAAATCAAGGCCCCCTTCCCCGGCACCATCACCCAAAGGCAGGTCGATCGCGGGAACTACGTCAGTGTTGGGCAAACGGTCTTGAACATCGTGAATGCCAATAATCTGGAAATTGAAGCCGACGTGCCTGCCGTTTACGCACCAAACCTTGAAACAGGTATTTCCGTACAGGCAATCCTGACCAATCAACAGAACATCCCACTTAAGGTCCGCGCTGTCATCCCGGAAGAAAACCCGCTGACGCGCACACGTGCCGTTCGTTTCACTCCTGATTTTGACCTCAAAGACTATAAGCTTGCCAGCAATCAGACCCTGAATGTGCTGATCCCGCAGGATAAAGCACGCAAGGTCTTGAGTGTTCACAAAGATGCGGTTCTGTCCAAAAAAGGCGGCAATATTGTTTTTGCGATCAAGGAAGGCAAAGCGACCATTACGCCTGTAAAACTGGGCAATGCCCATGGGCCCTTCTTTGAAGTACTGGGCGGATTAGCCGAAGGCGATGTTGTGGTCGTGCGTGGTAATGAACGCCTGCGCCCCAACCAACCAGTCAAGGCCATGAGGTCTGACACATGAATATTATCCATCATTCCATCTATCGCCCCATCGCGGTCATCGCCGCAGTTTTGATGATCCTGATGTTCGGCCTCGTGGCCTTACAGACAATCCCGATCCAGCTGACACCGGATGTGCGAAAGCCTGTGATCACCGTGCGCACAAACTGGCCGGGTGCTGCACCTGCCGAAATTGAACGCGAGATTACGAACCGACAGGAAGACGTGCTTCGCGGCCTTGAAGGACTGGACGAAATGACCAGTAATTCAGAAGAAGGCCGTGCCAGAATCACCCTTGAATTCGCCGTTGATCAGAACATGGATCGCGCACTTTTACTGGTTGCCAACCGTCTGGACCGTGTCTCGGGCTACCCGGAAGAAGCGGACGAGCCCACGTTTGATACATCCGGCAGTGAAGACAGCCCCATTGCCTGGTTCATCATGACCCGCACGGATGGCAATGAAAACCCGATCCATACCTATGGAGATTTTGCAGAAGATGTGATCAAAACCCGGATTGAACGCGTCAACGGCATTTCGCTCGTCAATATCTATGGCGGATCAGAACGCGAAATGATCATCAAGGTCGATCCGGTCCTGATGAGTCAATATCAACTGACTGTGCCCGAAGTGGTCAGTGCCCTGCGCGAAGCAAACGCATCGATTTCGGCAGGTGATGTGGATGAAGGCAAACGCCGTTATGTGGTGCGAACCGAAGGGGAATTGACCACCACCCAACAGGTCAGCGACATCGTGATCCGCAGTACCCGTGATAATGCCAGTGGGCGACTGGCCCGGGTTAAAATCTCTGACATTGCTGAAGTCACATTTGATTACAAAGAACCGCGCGCCACCATTCGCAGGCTTGGTCAACCCGCCATCGCCATGAATGCGGTACGCGAGACGGGCGCCAATGTGATTGAAACCATGGAAGGGCTGAAAGCGGCCTTGGCGGAGTTGAATGAAACTGCCCTGCCTCAGGAAAACCTGAAGATCACACAAGTCTACGACGAAACCATCTATATCAATTCCGCCATCGAACTGGTCCAGCAGAATATCTATATCGGTGGTATTCTGGCCGCCATTATCCTGCTCGTCTTCCTAAGGTCCACACGGGCAACGCTGATTATCTCGCTCGCCATTCCTGTTTCCGTGATCGGGTCCTTCGTTGCCATGGCGGCAATGGGACGATCAATTAATGTGATTTCACTGGCCGGGATCGCCTTTGCGGTCGGCATGGTTGTGGATGCTGCCATTGTGGTGCTGGAAAATATCTACAGGCTGAGGCAGGAAGGAAAATCAAGGGCAGAAGCCGCTTATCTTGGCGCTTCACAGGTTTGGGGGGCTGTGCTGGTTTCTGCACTGACCACCGTTCTTGTATTCCTTCCCCTGTTGATCATGAACCTGGAAGTCGGCCAGTTGTTCCGCGATATTGCGGTGGCGATTTCGGTTTCTGTATTGCTATCCCTGATCGTTGCCATCACAGTGATCCCGGCCCTGTCCAATCGCCTGTTAAAGGCGGACTATGTAGAACATGGTGATGGGTTGAAGCTGCCTGTTATTGACAGTTTTGCGAGCAAGTTTGTGTCTTCGGTTATGAGCTACATCGAATTGGTGACCAAATCACGCCTGATCTCTCTAGGGATTGTGGGGGCCGTCAGTTTAAGCGCCCTGATGGCAAGCTGGGCCTTTTTGCCCAAAATGGAGTATCTGCCGCAAGGGAACCGAAACCTTGTCTTCGGCATGACCTTCCCGCCACCTGGATATAATCTGGATACCACAACCGGGATCGCGAACACGGTTGAAGGTGCGGTGAAACACCTTTGGGTCAGTGAAACAGGCGAAGAAAGCGTTGAAGGTGAACCACCCAAGATCGACAACTTCTTCTTCGTTGCCCTGCCCACCCGGACCTTTGTCGGTGCCAGCAGTGTGGAACCGGAACGGGTGTCTGAACTGATCCCGGTTTTAAGCGAACCTGTTTACCGAGAACCCGGCACGTTTGGTTTCTTCTTCCAGCCGTCCCTCTTCGGGCGCACCATTGGGTCTGGTCGATCTATCGATCTGAATATTTCCGGGCCTGACCTTGAACGGGTGCTGGATGTGGCATTGCGCGCGACCGGTAAAATCATGGCGCTTCTGCCCACGAATGAAGGCAACCAGTTCCGTCCCAATCCGGGTCTTGAACTTGGTGCACCGGAAGTGCGTGTCTACCCCGATCCTCTAAAACTGGCCGACAACGGGGTCAGTGCGCGTGAATTGGGCCAAACCGTCGATACCTTTAACGACGGGCTGCGGGTGGCCGAAATCACCGTGGATGGCAAACGCATCGACCTGACGCTGAAAGGCAGTGCCAATAAGGTCACCCAAACGCAAGGGATCGGTCATCTTCCGGTCGTGACCCAATCCGGGCAAATCCTGTCGGTCAATGCTTTGGCAGATGTGGTCGTCACCTCTGGCCCCACCAACATTCGCCATATTGAACGCCAGCGCACCGTCACCCTGGAAGTACGTCCCAGCCAGAATATCGCCCTTGAAAGCGCCATGGATATCCTGCGCGAACAGGTGATGATGGAACTACAGAAAGAAGGCATCCCCGCAGACATTTCTATGCATATGTCCGGGACTGCTGACAAGCTCACCCAAACCTGGGAAGCCATGGTCTGGGAAATGTTGCTGGCCATTGCCATTGTCTATCTGACCATGGCCGTGCTGTTTGAAAGCTTTGTCTATCCCTTCGTCATCCTGCTGTCTGTCCCACTGGCAACGGCTGGCGGGATTGCAGGCCTTGGCTTGCTGAACGTCTTTAGCGCACAGCCGCTGGATATGCTGACCCTGCTGGGTTTTGTCATTCTGGTGGGGATTGTGGTGAATAACGCCATCCTTCTAGTGCACCAAAGTCTATACCACATGCGCGAAGAAGCCATGAAGGCGGCGGAAAGTATTCGCATGGCGACCAAAAGCCGCATCCGTCCGATCTTCATGTCGACCCTGACCAGTGTCTTTGGCATGCTGCCGTTGGTCCTTTTCCCCGGTGCGGGATCGGAACTATATCGTGGATTGGGGTCCGTTGTGGTGGGCGGCCTGATGCTGTCGGCCATTCTGACTCTTGCGATCATTCCGCCGCTTTTGACCATTGTGCTGAAAGATAAAGAACCAGAAGAAGAAAAAGAGGCTGAAATCAGCCTTTCTTAATAACGATGATATAGGTGCCATCGACCTCTTCATTCTTTAAGAGGTCATGGCCCATCTCGTTACACATGTCGGTAAAATCACGTGGGGCCTGGCCGTCAGAGGCTTCCACCAGCAGAGTCTCACCCGCTGACATGGCGCGAAGCTCTTTTGATGCGCGCAATACAGGAATTGGGCATTTCATGCCGATCGTGTCAATTTTTCGATCTGTTTCCATTTTAATTCTCATATTAGACTTATCTTTAAAGTGTTTATACCCAAGTTTACGCTAAAACTAAATACAGATCAGCAGCTATGTTCCGATAAATTGAAATCTTCTACGTCTTTTTTACGTATTATGTGTATTTTTGTATGGAATTAACAGGGGTGATTGCTTATATTCCGTTTATGAAATCTTCTTATATGATAATTTTATCATACAAGAAATCCCCTAGAGAAACAAAACTAGAGAACTACTCCAATGGATTTAGAACTCCAAAAATTAGAAGAAAATGCACGCCGCGCTAGTGTTTTGCTGAAAGCTATGAGCAACCAACATCGGTTAATGATCTTGTGTCAAATCTCCGATACCGAAAAATCGGTTGGTGAACTTGAAGAAATTATCGGCTTAAGCCAGTCGGCTTTGTCCCAACATCTTGCACGTCTGCGTCGTGACAATCTTGTTCAGACACGCCGTGACGCTCAAACTATTTATTATTCCCTTAAAGGTGAAGAAGCTTCGACCATCATCCAGACACTATACAATCTTTATTGTGCAGATGATGAAGCCAGCGCTTGCGCCTAACATCACACAAACTATTTAAGTAACGTCAAAAGCCGAAGTTTCTGGCTTTTGACGTTATGTGATTTTACCGACTAACGGGACGACCAATGACCAACCTTTCACTTGCGCACAATCAAACGATCATGCAGGCCGTTGAAGCTGCTGAATCCTATTATGATGGTACCGCAGATGATATCTACCGCAGCATTTGGGGCAACAGCATCCACCTGGGACTGTTTGAACGCAAGGATGAGGCCCTGCCTTCAGCCATGCAACGCGCCAAAGACACCATGATTGACGGTATCGCGCTTCATAAAGAAAGCAAGGTACTGGAAGTTGGTTGTGGCTACGGCACATTGGCCCGTCAATTGGTGCGCAATTTTGATTGTTCCATCCTTGCGACCAACATCTCGCAAAAACAACTGGACCGCGCGGCCGAGCTGACCGAGGCAGAAGGTCTGTCCGATAAGGTCCGATTTGAAAAATGTGATTTCCATCACCTGCCCTATGAAGACGACAGTTTCGAGGTTTACTGGAGCCAGGAAAGCTTCCTGCATGGCGGTGACCGGGTTCAAGTGCTGAACGAAGCCCACCGTGTGCTGGAACCTTTTGGCCTGCTGGCTTTTTCAGAAATCACCCTGCGCCGTTCTACCCCGCCTGCCTTGCGTGAACAGATTTTGAAACGGGTCAAATCACCTTCCATGTGGTCCAAACATGACTATGAGGTCCAGTTAAAAGCCTGTGGTTTCCAGGTGGAAAAATGGGAAGACTGGTCTGAAAACGTCGCGCGCACCTATGGCTGGACCATGAAACAGCTGGAACGCAAACAGGACGTCATCATCCCGCGCATTGGTCAAGATGCTTATGATCATGCCTATGACGGGATGAAGCTTTGGAAACAGGCCGCCGAAGATGGCTACCTCGGCTGGATTCATGTGATTGCGGCCGCAACGCAGGCAGACTAATCCGCCAGTTTTGCACTAAGTGTCTGAACAAAAGGTCCTGTCACAAAAGACACCACCGCAGCAACAGGCCATGCCAGACCAAAGGCACGCAACCACTGCAGGATAAAATCCGAATTGAAGCCCAGATTTATCCAGGTGACCCATAACGTCATAAAAAAGCACAAGGTCAAAGACATGACAGCAGTAAAGATCAGGCGCTGTTTCATCTTATAGCCCCTGTAGTTTTTCAACATAACGTACCTGCGTCCAGTTTTCGGCCAAGTAGGCTTTGGTATGAGGATATTGGAAATGCTTGGTCAAATCCTCTTCTTTTTCCCAAATCTCCCACAGCGTAAAGTGATTTGCATTTTCCAAATCCTGACGCACTTCAAACAGAATACAGCCCGGTTCAGTGGCTGTTTGTTCAACCAGTTTGGCCATGGCTTTGACGGCATCTTCCTTGCGGTTTGGATCGACAACTTCAATTCCGGCACTGATACAAAAGGTCATCTTAATCTCCATTACATTTGATAAATCACTTCTGGAATTAAGATTTATATGATTTAATATTTGAAATTAAGTTGGTAAATTTGAACATTTAAATTTCAAAATTAAAATTATGATTGATGACATTGCCCTCTTTATCAAGATTGTTGAATGCAATAGCCTAGCCGCTGCTGCCCGACATCTGAACATCCCAACACCAACCGTGACACGTCGCTTGAAAAAGCTTGAAGATAACCTGGGTTGTCAATTGCTTCATCGAAATGCTCGCAAACTCACGCTCACAGCGGATGGGGAAACCTACTATCAAGCCTATGGTCCATTGATGGTGCAGTTGGAGGAAATCACCCGATCCTTAAGCGATCAGAAAGATCAGATGAAGGGGCCGTTGATTGTCCAGGCGCCGACCAACATATCACTGGGCTTCCTGCGACCCATGTGGACCGAGTTTGTAAAAAAATATCCAGATATCGAACTGGACCTGCGGCTGAATAACGCCATTGAAGACATGGCCTCCAGCAAATCCGACATCGCCCTTCGTGCCGGACCACAAGCGGATTCATCTCTTTTTCAGAAAAAACTGGGGGCCATCAGCACCTTATTAGTCGCCGCCCCCGCATATTTGGTTGAATATGGCCCCCCCCATGATTTACGTGACCTTGCAGATCATCGACTGATCATGACAAAAAATCTGCCAACCTGGGTCTTACATCACAGAGACACCAATGAAGAAAGAGAATTGATCCTGAAAGCTACCACACACCTGAATGATGTGACCCTTGCCAGCCACATGGCAATTGCGGGACGGGGCATTGCCTTGCTGCCCTTAAGCGAGGTTTCTTCCGCCCTTAAAACCGGACAATTGCGTCGCATTCTGCCCAACTGGTCCGGCCCTATACGTAATCTTTATGCGGTCTGGCCCAGCGGCCGTCTGTTAAATGCAAAGGCAAAATCACTGCGAGAATTTATGGAAAGCTATATCCCCAAAGCCCTTAAAGCTGACTGAAGAGATAGACACCGTCATCCTGTTGAGTTCTCTTTAAACGCCCCTTAGCTTCCAGATGATGCAGATGCGCCAGCGCTTCACCGATGGCAAAGAAGACCTGGTGGCTGTCCAGCTTACGGGTAAAGAGACCTTTTAAAACCTCATAGGCACTAACAGGTTCTTTACACAGATCATATGTCTCTTCCAGACGATCATCATGATGATGGGCCAAATCGTTCAGACGTGCGTGCAGTCCGCGAAACGGTGTGTCATGGGATGGCAAGATCAGGATATCTTCCGGCAGATGCCTGTAGAGATCGAGGCTACCCAGGAATTGGGACAACGGATCAGCCGTTGGTTCCTGCGGCCAGATGCTGATATTGGGGCTGATGCGCGGTAAAATCTGATCACCTGAGATCATCACGTTCAAATCTTCGCAATAAAGACAGGCATGTTCCGGGCTGTGCCCTGTGCCGACGATGACCTGCCAGTCGTGGCCACCCACATCAATCTTTTCCCCATCCACAATACGACGAATGCCTGCAGGCGGCACGGCAATGCGCGATGGATAGGACACACTGCGTTCCGGGATCAGTTCCATCAGTTCATCATCAAAGCCCGCGCTATGATAGAAACCTGTCAGATATTCAGAAGATCGTTCGGTCGTTTCCAGCTTGAGGTTGCGGGCCATGCCCCATTCCCCCAACGTCATCCACAGCTGCAGACCAAACTTTTCTTCAAACCATCCAGCCAAACCGACATGGTCGGGATGAAAATGGGTGACAATCATACGTTTGATCGGCTTGTGGGCGAACTGGTCAGCAAACAGCATTTCCCAACGTTCACGCACTTCAGGCAGATTGATCCCGGTATCCACAATGATCCAGCCATCGCCATCATCCAAAATCCACAGATTAATATGGTTCAGTTTAAACGGCAGAGGCATACGCACCCAAAATACACCGGGAGCGACTTCAATAGCTTTGCCTGCATCAGGCAAATGATCGAAGAGGTAAGTAATTTCTTTTGTCATGTAAGCAGACGCGTTAATCGCGTGTGGCCCTTAGTGATATTTAAAGGAACCGCCCTTTTCATTATTAACGATCCAGGCGAGTTCTTCCTTGATCACTTCGGTATGATGATTTTCAGGCGCATTCAGTACGTCTTTGATGATGGTCATACGCACCGCTTCGGGCAGGCGATCAAAATTTTCCAGGAACAGGAACTTAATGGACGGACGCATGGTCGTGGACAGCAACAGGCTGGTGACCAGACGCTTGCGGATGTCGTGACGCAGGTTGCCGTTTTCTGTCAGGTGGAAAAATTCCTGCACAAAATGGCGTGGAGCCATGTCGCCTTCAAGCAAGGCATGCAGGTTCTGACGCAGCGCAGAAGAAAACTGTTTACGCGTCTGCACAATAACACGATTGGTCTGGCGCACCACTTCGCCAATGGCTTTGGGGTGAAAGTCATTTTCATGCAGCATGTTAATCGCGTTTGCCACATTGTCATGCTTGCTGGCATCAGCCACAATGCGCATGACTTCGCCGACGAATTTGTTTTTACCCGCTTGCGGGCTTAGACGTGCTGCTGCCGCCATGGACATGGGGGATTCAGGGTCACGTGTCGCCATCAGAGAAAGCGGCATCGGATCTTCCAGCGTTTCGAGGTCCAGATTAATGTTGAGCAGATGTTCCGGCATCAAGATTTTGGTCTTTTCGCCGGGCACGCAAATCGGCTGGCTGTCCTTATATTTTTCTTTAAGGTCCAGTGCGCACGAAATTCCAGCTTTCGTGATGCCCAGTTTAGATTCAACGTTATCAACCATGAACGGTTTCCCCGAATTCGGTCCGAATATTTAACAATTTCTCGAACCACCAATTTACCCATAAACCCCATGATCTGCAAAGGAGTTTCGCATTTTCCACAGTAGGCAAATTATGCCCATTGACAGATCGGAACTTGTGATACAATGCACTCAATAGATTAACACTTCGTAACTTATTGGAATTTCTTATGCGAATCGGAATTGACCTCGGCGGCACGAAGATTGAAATCCTCTGTCTTGGCGATGATGGCCAGGAACTTCTAAGAAAAAGAATTCCCGCCCCAAAAGGCGATTATCAACAAACAGTTGATGCGATTCGCACACTGGTTTTGGAAGCCGAAGCCGAACTGAGGCAAAAAGGAAGCGTCGGCATCGGTATCCCCGGCAGCATTTCCCAGCACACAAATCTGGTTAAAAATGCCAATTCCGTCTGGCTGATCGGCCATCCTTTTCAGCAAGATTTATCCTATGCACTAGATCGTGAAGTCCGCATGACTAACGATGCCAACTGCTTTGCCCTGTCCGAAGCAACCGACGGGGCAGGCAAGGATGGAAAATCCGTTTTCGGCGTTATTCTCGGCACCGGGGTCGGTGGCGGCCTAGTGGTGGACAAAAAAATCCTAAACGGTCTGAACGGGGTTGCCGGTGAATGGGGACATAATTCAATGCCCTGGCCCGAAGATGGTGAACGCCCGGGTCAGCCCTGTTATTGCGGCCATTCCGGTTGTATCGAAACCTTCCTGAGCGGGCCAAGCCTTGCGCGTACTTTTGAAAATATCTGCGGCACCAAAATCGAAGCCAAAGATATCCCCACCTTCCCCCACGATATCACCGACCCGGTCTTTGCCATTTATGAACATCGACTGGCCCGTGCGCTTGCCAGCGTGATCAACCTGTTTGACCCCGAGATCATCGTTCTGGGCGGCGGTGTTTCGAACATTGATCGCTGGTATCAGACGGTTCCCACCCTGTGGCACAAATGGGTGTTTGGCGATGAATGCGACACAAAACTGGTTAAAGCCCAACATGGAGATTCAAGTGGCGTGCGCGGAGCCGCCTGGCTTTGGGAAAGTTGAGTAAAAACACCTAAAAGATATAAAGGCTCAACAAAAGTAACCATTTCGAGTAAAATGCCCTTAAAAATTGTTAATAGTTAACGGGGTAATGGCATGGTATTCTTTAAAAAAATACAGCATTTGTTCATCATCTGGGCAGCAGTTACTTTCATTTCTGCCTGTGCACCACACCAACAATTCAGAACAGAAATAGAAAAAATCTGTGCTTATACAAAAGACGAAAACAACTGCATCACTTCTGCACGACAGTCACATTTTCCAGTTGAAGACAACATCAAAGACGGACAATATTTTCTCAATTTCGTTGAATTAGACGACCAAGGCCACCTATGGGACAAAGAACAACTAGAAAAAGTCATCGCTCATGCAAATAACATTGCCGCTAACGAAGACATTGTCATTGTCACCTATGTTCATGGCTGGAAGCATAGCGCACAAAGTAAGAAAGACAAACCGGACACAAACATTGCTTATTTTCGTCAAACGCTGCGTGAACTAAGTCAGGTTGAATTTGCCACACGAGGCAAAGATGCCCGCACCATTTTCGGCGTTTACATCGGATGGCGTGGTGGCTCAGTTACACTTCCGGGCCTAAAAGAACTGACCATCTGGGACCGTAAATCAACAGCAAAAGAGGTCGGGCATGGTGCCTTAACCCAGGTCCTTTCGAAACTCAATCATGTAAAACGCGTCAGACAAGCTATACACGGGCCAACGGTAGACAGTCGTTTTGTCACAATCGGTCACAGTCTTGGCGGCGTCGCCCTGTATTCGTCGGTATCCCAATTGCTGCAAAACAAATTTGTCGAAACGACCGACGCTAGTGTATCAGATTACGTTCAAGGATTTGGCGACCTGATTGTATTAATTAATCCTGCTTTTGAAGCCAACCAATACAGCGCCCTCAAAAACCTTGCCGGCACACGACCAACATATCTTGAAGGGCAACGTCCTGTTCTGGCAATCTTAACCTCAGAAGCGGACTGGGCCACAAAATTTATTTTCCCCCTGGGTATGACATTCTCTACAGCCTTTGAAAACCATCGCACAACTAAAGACGGATACAATCAACACGCAGGGGATATTACCACCGTCGGGCATTTTGAAGGTTACATCACCCATAGATTAAAACCGCTATCAGACACCCCCATTGATCCTGAAGTTGCGACCTGCGACCGGGCGTTTGGTGATAGCGTAAAATTTATGAACAACAATCTGAATGCTATTAAGGACAACATTTCTTCCTTGGCAACTGCGTGGGACAAAAAGACCGATAAACTTCAGACTCTGCCCTTCACCGAAACAAAACTTGAACCAACTGAAAATGCTGTTCTGAGACACCCATACCTCAACATCATGGTTGAAGAAGAGCTTATGAAAGGACACAACGAGATTTGCGATCCACGTGTAGCAAACTTCCTGAAAGAACTGATCGTTTTATCGACACCCAAACCGAAACAGAAGAGAAAACCATAAAAGATTAACACACTAAATATTCTCTTTTTGTTCTCGCGCGCCTGCGCTAATATGCAGGCATGACTGAGACCCTGCCCACCCTGTGCCGCGATTGCGCCCATAGTTTTGATGACAGGCCGGAAACCGAAAGGTGCCCGGTCTGTGGGTCCGTGCGTCTTTTGTCTCACCCGGAACTCAACGACCTGCACATTGCCCATATCGATTGTGACAGTTTTTTCGCCACAGTGGAAAAGCGCGATAACCCAAAATTAAAAGATAAGCCCGTCGCCGTTGGCGGACGTCATCGTGGTGTGGTAGCAGCAGCCTGTTATATCGCGCGTATCTATGGGGTGCGATCTGCTATGCCGATGATGCGGGCATTAAAGCTGTGTCCCGACCTGGTAGTGGTTCCCCCGTCAAAAGGAAAATATGGCGAGGTCGGTCGGGAAGTTCGCAACCTGATGATCGAAGCCACCCCGATGGTAGAACCGCTTTCCATCGACGAAGCCTTTTTGGATTTAAGCGGGACAGAAGCGTTGCATGGCGGAAGCCCCGCACGCACGTTGGTGCGGCTGATCAACCGGATTGAAAAAGAGATCGGCATCACCGCATCGGTGGGGCTTAGCTATAATAAATCGCTCGCCAAACTCGCATCAGACCTGGATAAACCACGTGGATTTGCCATCTTGGGCCGGGCAGAAGCCAGGGATTATCTGGCCGATAAACCAGTTAAAATGATCTTTGGTGTGGGCGCTGCCATGGAAAAGAAATTGGCATCCGACGGGATCGCCACCATCGGGCAACTTCGTCGCTTTGAAAAAATCGATCTGATGCGTGAATATGGGGCGATTGGGGCCAGGCTTTATCATTTCTGCCGCGCCGAAGATGAACGCAAAGTCAGCCCGGAATCAGAAACTAAAAGTGTGTCCAACGAAACCACCCTTGATGAAAACCTTCATAGCTTTAAGGACCTGAAAGACATCCTTTATCCCTTGTGTGAGAAAATCTCTCAGCGGATGAAAAAGTCCAATCTGGCCGGGCGTACGGTGACCCTGAAAGTCAAAACAACAGGCTTTCGCAACATCAGCCGATCGCGACAACTGCCGCGTCCTACCCAATCAGCCCAAGAACTTTACGACTGTTCCTGTGAATTGCTAGAACCTTTGTGTGACGGACGCAGTTATCGTTTGATCGGCACAGGATTTTCCATGCTGGAAGAAGCCGACAAAGTCGCCCCCGCCCCACCGGACCTATTTGAACTGGCCGAACAACAAAAGGATGAGCGATCCGAAAAAGCCATCGAAGAAATCCGCAAAAAATATGGTGGCGAAGCAATCTATAAAGGTCGTTTGCTATGATGCCGTGTTCAGATTGCCCAAATGACGCTTCAGCAGTTCTTTCCAAAGCGGGCTTTCGATAAACTGCAGGATCACAGTATTCACCTGCGCGGGAAGGTCGCTCCATTCAGGGAAGGCCAACGCATAATATTCCGTTTCCAGATGAACCGGGATAACTGATAGTTTCTGTTCGGCATGTTTGCGCACGTAATAGCGCAGTTCAACTTCGTCAGCCACAACCGCATCCACCCTTTTTTCAGCCAGTGCCGTCATCGCGACGCCCAGTGTTTCATATTGATTGTGTTTAAGATGATGTTCATCCAGATATTCTGAGGCACGGGAATCACTTAATGAGGCCACCTTGATATGCGGTAAATCTTCTGCCCCGCGCACGGTGGCCGTCATCTCACTGACCGTCAAAGATGATGTGATCAAAGCAATGTAACTGGCAGAAACCGTCACGCCAATCACCAGCACCAACATGCCAACGATCCGACCGATAAAGCTTTTGTTTTTAAAAACATCCGGTTCCTGCGCCGTGATCAGCAACATGGCCCAGAGCGCGCCATTGAAGAAATTGAACTTACGATGTCTGTCATCGTAAACCTCATCATTTTGATGACGTTCCACCACCCAGAAAATCCCGGCGGTCAAAAAGACGATCAACAACATAACCGCCATGACTTTTAAGACTGTTGGCGACGTCAGCGTATCCAGCACCTGCAATACCGTGGACCCTGCATCCGCCCGACTGGCAATTGCCAGATCAGAGTGAAAATAAGTGCGCGAATATTCAAAAAATTCTTCAAAATCATGATCCGCCGGGATATCGGCGAGGCCGACATCCACATCGCCCTTTTTGACTGCCTCCAGAAGACCATAATGATCATAGACGACATAGTGGTAATCAAAGCCTAATTCGCGCGCGACTTCTTCCCAGACTTCAATGGCGAGCCCCGTCCAGTCTCCGTCCGGGCCTTTCATGACGAAAGGCTCAATTTCCCACAAGCCTACTTTCAGCCCTTTATCTTCATCAGCTGCGACAACCGGGCTTGTCCATAAAAAAAGGCCGAGGAAAAAGCTAAGGAGAATGCGTCTAATCATTGAAGTAACTGCCTAATTACATTGAGGTTCGTCGGAGTATGCAAATTCCACCAACTGACCTTCAAGTACAAAATCACCAAAATCCTGAATTAATCGTGTAGCGACCCCGTCACGGCGATAGCGCGCGGTAATTTCCATATCTGCAATGCTTTCCTGTGCCTTTGGGTCAAAGAAAGCAAGCTGCATATCCCAGGATTTGACGTTGGGCAGCACCTGATCTTCCACCTTTACCAAAGGCTTGCCTTTGTAAGGCGTCATCACCGCATTCAGGTCGAAATCCAGTTCTTCCCCACTGCCGTCAAAATAAGGGCTATTAAAAAAGGTTTCGCCTTTTTCCGCCATCTCCAGACTTTCACGCATATGGCGGGTGGGAAAATAAGTATTTGCGGGCATATCTGCGCGTTTTCCACTTGGCCGGCTATAGGTTACGGTCGTTTTATCCGCCTCGTGCCTCGCTTCCCCGCTGAATTTGGAAATCACTTCGTCATTGCGCTTCATTTGTGTCCGAAAGCGCAAGTGTGACCCATCCATAGCTTCCCAGCTGGTGTAATTCCACACCATATTCGCCTGCTGCCCATTTTCATATTCCATCTGCATGGCATTGTAATGTTCAACCGTCCAGCCATCACAAGTGCGGCGAAACTTGTAACGCAACAATCCTGTGGCACTTTCCAGCGGAGACCAGTCGCGATCATACTGTACCACCTGTTTCATCAGATAAGTGGCATCGTGAGATCGAAGCGGGCTGTCTGCGGCCTGAACATCAATTGCGACAATCAACCCAAGGCCGATCAATATTTTCTTTAGCACTCTCATAAAGACACTATGGCCCACTAGAACCTTTTTGCCTAGCCCGGCATTTTTTACCTAGGCATTTTTTGCCACCTCCACCTCCTAACCAACTGCGAATCCTAACAAAATCATAACCACAGATACTGGCACAGGCCTTGCGGTGTAACCATGGAATAACTGGCACCAATGATCAGTTAACAATGATCGCTTTGATGAAGAAAAGAATTGGCCATAGAGGAATGTTTGGAATTTAAACGAAAGCGGAGAACCGCCCATGTTTGATAATACGAAGCAAACCGACGCCCAAGTTAGTGAACTTGTCGGAGGAATCTGCAAGCTTGCTGGATGTCTTGAAGGACGCGCAAGTGCAACGGACAGGGAAATTGCCCTGCACGATACGCTCAAGCTCGCCTACAAGATTGAAGAAATGCTCAATCTCCAGAATGAACGCATCGCCTATCTAGATCGACTAGCCATGACCGACAGTCTCACAGGGATTCTGAACAGACGGGGCTTTCAGGCAGAACTGCAACGCGTTCTGGCCTCAGCACGACGTTTTCAGGAAACAGGTGTTCTTGCCTACATCGATCTGGATGATTTTAAACCCGTCAATGACACCTTTGGTCACACATGCGGAGACGAAGTTCTCTGCCATGTTTCACGCGTTCTTGAACGCATGACACGCGGCATGGACTATGTGGCTCGCCTTGGCGGTGATGAATTTGCGGTCCTCCTGGTGCGCAGTGGCTGGGATGATGGACAGGTGCGGGTTGAAAAAATAGCACAGGAACTGAACACAACCACCATGCGGTGGCAGGATCATCTCATTTCGCTGAAAGCCAGTGTTGGTCTGCAATTCTATGACAAAGACAGCATGACCCACAATTTGCTGACGGCTGCTGATGAATCGATGTATGCCATCAAGAAATTTAAAAACGATAAAAAGCAGGAAGAATGTACATTAAGCGCAGCCGAGTAGGCTCATTCAACAGTCATAAAGATTTCGGAGGTTTGTATCATGCATATTGATTCAAACCTTTCGCACGTCTTGTTGCATGAACAGGAAAACCTGTCGCGTCAGTCTGCTTATACCCAAACCCGGGCCTTGGTCACCCCACCCCCAAGCGATCAGGACCTTGAACGAATTGAAGAAACCAAACGATCCGCCCCACAGGATATCGTTGAATTCAACGGTATCGAGATTGATCTTGATGATCTGAACAATCACGATGAGATTGACGACGAAGATATCCTTGATGTCCGCACCACCACACCCCGTGAAATGGCGGACCTGAGCCTTGATCTCTATATCGATGGATCGTTGTCTTATGACGAATATTCCATGCTGGCCTTTCAGCCCGAGCTACACCCCGGATATGAAGGCACAATAGGGGCGCTGACAGGGGACCGCCCCGATCCTGACCGCCCGCGTGATTATATTGCTGAATGGGAAGACCGCTTTGATTTTGAGCGACGCTATCCATCGGGCAATGAAAAAACACTGAAACAAATTGATCGTATCCTCAGTGTCTTACACAGCCTTGAACGACCAATGGATTTTGTTGCCTAAAATTCGGCCTTTCCCACAATCAAAATTATGTTAATCTGTGCGCCATTTTTGAATTTTAACTCAATAAGGCAGCCGACACATGGTCGATATTAAAGATCCTGAAAACACCCTCTTTCTTGACCTCAAAGACGGGCGCGTCACCATCGAACTTCGCCCCGACCTCGCCCCAAAACATTGCGAGCGTTTGAAAATGCTGGCACGCGAAGGGTTCTATGACGGTGTGGTTTTCCACCGTGTCATCGACGGCTTTATGGCGCAAGGTGGCGATCCAACCGGGACAGGCATGGGCGGCAGTGACCACCCGGACCTGCCTGCAGAATTTTCTGATGAACCACATATCGAAGGTTCCTGTTCCATGGCGCGTTCCATGGATCCGAACAGCGCAAACAGCCAATTCTTCCTCTGTCTGGATGCCGCGCCCCACCTGGATAACCAGTACACTTTCTGGGGTCAGATCATCGACGGGATGGAACATGTTCATGCCATCAAAAAAGGCAGCCCGTTTGACAACGGTTCCGTAGAAGACCCGGATAGCATCATCAAAATGCAAGTTGCCGCAGACGCTTAAGGACCAAAGCCTATGAAACGCCTTCTCGTTAGTCTTTTTATTCTGGTGGGCCTTAGCCTGTCTGCACAAGCCGAAGATTATGATAAAGAAAACACTCTTTTTCTTGATCTGAAAAATGGCCGTGTCGTCATCAAAATGCGCCCGGACATTGCGCCACGACATGTGGAACGCATCAAAAAACTAACACGGGAAGGCTTTTATAACGGTTTGAAATTCCACCGGGTCATTCCGAGCTTTATGGCCCAGACGGGTGATCCGCTGGGTACCGGCATGGGCGGCAGTAAATATCCCGACCTGCCAGCAGAATTTTCAAACGAGCTGCATAAGGCTGGTACCGTTTCCATGGCACGTTCCACAAGTCCAAACAGTGCCAACAGTCAGTTTTTCATTATGTTTAAAAAGAATGCCAGCCTCGATGGACAATATACCGTCTGGGGCCATGTAGTGGATGGCATGAAATATGTCAACCGCATCCGCCGGGGCAGCAAATATAATGACGGCAAAGTCAAAAATCCGGATACCATCATTAAAATGCAAGTCGCTGCAGACGTACAATAAATAAAGGACCAACCTTTCATGAAACGCTTCGTACTCTCTTTCCTGGTCGCGCTGACCATGGCTTTTACCGCTCAGGCCCAGGATGTTGATAAAGAAAACCTGCTCTATCTCGACCTCAAAGATGGTCGGGTTGTCATTCAGATGCGTCCGGATCTGGCCCCAAAACATGTGGAACGCTTCAAGATGCTGTCGCGTAAGGGTTTTTATGACAACACCCCAATCCACCGCGTAATCCCCGGCTTTATGGCCCAGATGGGTGATCCAACGGGACGCGGGACAGGCGGCAGTGACTATCCAGACCTGAAAGCTGAGTTTTCCAGTGAACCCCATGTGCGTGGTACTTTGTCCACAGCACGCACTCGCAACCCAAACAGCGCCAACAGCCAGTTCTTCATCATGTTTGACCGTGCCTCACACCTGGACAACCAATATACGGTTTGGGGCCATGTGATCAAAGGCATGGAATTTGTCGATATGATCGCCCCCGGTGAAGGCCGTGGCGGCATTGTTGAAGTCCCGGACAGAATTATCAAAATGCAGGTTGCAGCTGACGTAAAGTAACCCCACCTTAAAAGCCCCGCTGATCTGAGTGGGGCTTTCTTATTGAGGATATCTGATGAAGTTTCTTTTTACCCTGATCACAAGCCTGTTTTTTACAACCGCAGTCTTTGCCGATGAACCTGTTGTTACAGGCGTTCAAATCTCTGAACCGGATGCATCGGGCAAACACACTTTCCATGTCAGCGTCAAACATGCGGATACAGGCTGGGATCATTACGCAGATAACTTCGAAATCCTAAGCCCCGATGGCACCATCCTCGCCACCCGCGTGCTTCATCACCCCCATGTGAATGAGCAGCCTTTTACTCGATCAAAATCCGGGGTTGTCATTCCTAAAGGATTGAAAGAAGTAGACGTGCGCGCCCATGACAGTGTTCATGGCTATGGGCCTACAGTGCGGGTGGAGTTGCCCTAACTCTGCATCTTCATATAGTAACGATCCAGAATTTCTTTCAGGCGACCTGATTTTTCCATGCGCAAAATCCCGTCATCAATGATCCCTTTCAATTCTTCACTGTAAGACACATTGCGCGAAATCAACATATAGAAATCGTCTTTCTTCGCCTTTGGGATCGCGGCAAAGCCGATCTGGCGGCTGTCAAACAATTCTTTCCCAATCAGTTTAAAGCCCAGAATGATGCTGGGACGCCCCAGAAAGAAGGCGCAATCATCATTCATGGTACGTAACACAAGGGCTGTATAGGATTTCGCCGCCATATTAACCTGATCGTTTTTGATCACGCCTGTGCCTTCATAGTTATAGGCATAACGCCCACAAACCTGACCATATAAAAAAAGATCGCTTGCCGATTTGATATTCGGCTTTTCAGAAAAACGTCGCTTGGAATAAAAGAAGCTTTGTACAGATGTATAATATTTACGCGTATATAAAAATCGTTCCGCACGCGCATCGCTGTAAGAAGAACTCAGCGCCACCTGATAGGCCTTGCCTGCGTCAGTGCGTTCCAGACACTGTTTCCACGACGGCATCGCAAATTCAGCCTTGATGCCATGGGGTTCCAGAATTTCTGTCAGCACATCAACATCATAGCCTTTGACGATACCGGGTTCTTTCGGATCAATATATGTATAAGGCGGCCAGCCCGAACCATCGCCGCAAAAGCGGATGGTCTTGCCTGTCAAACTGCCTGCCTGGGCAGAGGAAACAAAAGCAGCCCCCAAAAGCAGAACAATAATACTTATACAAAAGCGCAACACGCATACCCTCAAGTCTTTACACATATGGGTACATCTTAATGCAGGAAACCATATAGGTCCAGATAGTACCTTAGTATGATTCCATCTTTTCAAACAGGCGGAATGATGGTCTACTGCCCAATAATGACCACAATTAAACGGCATACAGCTATCAAGTTAAAATAGACAAGAATTCAAAGGCTGCATCATGAGTGTTTCCATCGCCGAAAAATCTGAAAAATACGACCTGCGTGTGCCGCGCTACACAAGCTATCCCACGTCGCCGCATTTTCTGGCGACCGAAACAGATGCGGACTATCGCGCCTGGCTGAAAAACCTGGACCCAAGCGTCGGTGTTTCGCTTTATATCCACATCCCTTTTTGTGATGAGATGTGTTCGTTTTGCGGCTGTTACACCAAGATTGTAAAACGCTATGATCCGATCACGGAATATCTGGAGTATGTGCTGAAAGAAATCGATTTGCTGGCCGAAGCCTTGCCTGCGCGCATGCTGGCAAAGCATGTCCATTGGGGTGGTGGATCACCGACTATGTTAAAGGCTGAAGACTGGGTCACCATCATTGAAAAGCTGAAAAGCGTCTTTGATATTGATGACAGTTCAGAGCTTGCAGTTGAACTTGATCCGCGTACCGCCACAGAAGAATATGTCAAAGCCATTTCAGAAGCCGGGATCAATCGCGCATCCATCGGCGTGCAGGATTTCCACGAAGAAGTCCAGGTTGCTATCAACCGTATCCAGCCTTTCGAGGTCACTAAAAATGTGGTCGGCTGGCTGAATAAATACGGCATTACCTCTATCAACTTTGACCTGCTTTATGGCTTGCCGTTTCAGACGACTGAGCGTGTGCTGGATATGGTGGACAAGGCTGTCAGCCTGAACCCCAAACGCTTTGCTGTCTTTGGCTATGCCCATGTGCCCTGGATGAAATCCCACATGAAGCTGATCCCGGAAGAAGCCTTACCCAACGCCATGGAACGCTGGGAACAGATGGAAGCCGCCGCCAATCGTCTGGAAGAACATGGCTTTGTTAAAATCGGACTGGATCATTATGCCCGCCCTGATGATGAAATGACCATCGCCATGAAAGAAGAAACCCTGCACCGGAATTTCCAGGGCTACACGGTCGATAACAACCCGGTCATGCTGCCCCTTGGTGCCTCCAGCATTGGGCAGACACCCGAAGGGTATGTTGCCAACGTTCAGCCGCTTCGTGATTACAAGCGCATGATTGATGCAGGCACCCTGCCCATTGGTCGGACCCGTGGTCTGGAAAATGAAGATATTCTGCGCCGTGCGGTGATCGAACAAATCATGTGCAACATGAAGGTGGACCTACGCGCCATGTGTCGTGAACATGGTGTTAGCGAAGATCATTTTGCCGCAGAAGAAGAAAAGCTGCAGGCTCTGGTCGAAGATGACATCTGCACGCTGGAGAACGGTCTTCTAATTCTGCCCGAAGAGGGACGCCCCTTGATGCGGATGGTGGCAGCGACCTTTGATACCTACCTGCAACAGGGGCAGAAAAAACACTCCCGCGCGGTGTAACGGACAAGGCATGAGACGCGTGAGGAAATCCTTATTTGCTTTCTTGTGCGTCTTCTGCCTCCTCCCCATCAGCAACTCAAAAGCGAACAGCACACAGGATACACTTATAAAAATAGGTGTGTCCGGCCATAATCTGTTCTTTCAATCCATCCTGCCGGAATTCTTCAAACGAGCAGACCTGGATTACGCCCCTCAACAGATGCCATTTAATCGCGCCATCTGGGCCTTGTCCAAAGGGGAACTGGATGTGGCGGGTCCCTATTCCATGGATGCGCTCGGCAAATATGCGATTTCCACAAACTTTCAGCTTAAAAACCTCACCCGTGTTGAAGTCGCAATCGACAGATCGCCCATTTTTGCGCTTTTCACCGATCCAGCTTTACACAAAGGCCTCCTGAAAAAACTGGAAAACCGACGCGTTGCCATCCTGCGTGACCTGACCCTCAAGCTGTCGGTCAGAGAAAAAAACACATTCCGTCCCAAATCTTTAGATCAACTCGTTAAATTACTTCTGTCCAAACGTGCAGATATCGCCACCGTGACAAAAAAGGATCTGGATCTCGTGCGCAAACTCTATGGCGACAAAGCGATCTACAGCACGCCGCGCCCTATCCTGTTTCAGGAACAATTCCTCTTTGTCAGATCAGATGCACCCTGGCTAAAAGAACGCTTGGAAACCACCCTGCACCGTTTCACAAAATCCGATTACCATCAGGTTCGCTGGGAAAAATATAGTGTAGAAAAAGAATGGCAGGACTAACGCTGCCTATTTTAAAATCATATCGCGTGACTTAACAATCAGATCAAACAAATAAGCCGTATCCGCCGACCCGGTCTTATCCGGATGCAGGGCCTTCATCAGAGTTTTGGCGCGTTTTTCCACTTCATCCGGATAGCCTTCTTTCAGGCCCAGCATATAATGCGGATCGCTTGGCACCAGCACCAAATTGGCTTCCTGTGTCTTATGAAGTTCGGCCTGTAAACGCTCGAGCTCAGCCTGCGCAACATCGCGATCATTCTTTGCTTCCGACAGGGCTTGTTTCAGCCGTTTGATCTCATCTTCACAGTCTTTGATTTCCTGCTTGGCGAAATCACCGAGCTTATCTCGCAAAACCTGCTTTTCCGTCATGCGTTGATATTGGGTTTGCAGACAAGCCTGACAAAAGGCCACTTCACGTAATGCCCGTTCATCAAGCTGCCCCCCTGTCTTTCGATATTTTTCATTCCAGAAGAGATCAAGGTCGGCGAAGAACTCCGCAAAGGATCCGGCATTCTCTTTCAACAGGTTTTGATGTGTCTGATAATTCAGCGACAGGACCTTGCCAAAAAATTTATGAATATCCGGCCCGCAGATCAGGCGGATATAGGGGCTGCGCACATATTCTTTTTCGTATTCTTCACTGAAAAACTTGTTCTCGCTCAAGAACTTGTCTTTGGCTTTATGGTACTTTTCCTTCAAGTCCTCCGGCAGGATTTTTTCAAAGACCGCAGACGTCACAAAATGTAGATAAAGCGGAAACGGCAGATGAACCGACATCGCTTTTTTCTTCTGATGGTCGATGGACAGGGCCAGCCGGATGATATGCATAGTCGAGTTTCCTGTTTTAAGGACAAGGCCTTATACATTGATTTACATCTACGTCACAAAAAATTAATTCGTAGACCGAACAATTATCTGGCGCTTGCGCGGGCATATCGACTATAGTCGCTCCAAATTGGAAAATCACGACTTTAAGATCATACGTTCAGGAGGTTAAAACCATGACAGTTTACAACGCACCGATCACAGAAATGGAATTTCTGATCAAGGATGTTTTTGACCTCGATACCATCACGGCCCTTCCCGGTTATGAAGAAGCCACCGAAGATATGGTGGATGCCATTCTGGAAGAAGCGGGCAAGCTGGGCCGCGACATCATTGCCCCACTCGCACGCACATCAGACGTTGAAAACCCGATCTGGAAAGACAATGACGTCACCACATCGCCCGGCTTTAAAGAAGCTTACGCCCAGTTTATCGAAGGCGGCTGGCAGGGCATCGGCTGTGACCCGGAATTTGGCGGCATGGGCCTGCCGTTTGTGCTGTCCAACGCGGTCAGCGAGATTTGGAACTCTTCCTCCATCGCCTTTGGTCTCTGCCCCATGTTGACGGGTGGCGCGATTGAAGCTTTGGAAACACATGCTTCAGACGAGCAAAAAGCCATCTATCTTGAAAAAATGGTCACAGGCGAATGGACAGGTACCATGAACCTGACCGAGCCTTCTGCCGGTTCCGACCTCGCCGCTGTCAGCACCAAAGCTGTGCCACAGGATGATGGCACTTATAAAATTTCCGGTCAGAAGATTTTCATCACCTTTGGTGAACATGACATGACCGACAATATCATCCACCTGGTCCTGGCGCGCACGCCGGATGCGCCTGCAGGGTCACGCGGTATTTCCCTCTTCATCGTACCGAAATATCTGGTCAATGAAGATGGCTCCTTGGGCGAACGCAACCCGGCTTACTGTATCTCCATTGAACATAAGATGGGTATCCATGGCTCCCCAACTGCCACTATGTCTTTTGAAGAAGCCACAGGTTATCTGGTGAAAGAAGAAAACAAGGGGCTGGCCTGTATGTTCACCATGATGAACAACGCGCGTCTGAACGTGGGGAATGAAGGGTATGCGGCGGCCGAACGTGCCTATCAGGGCGCACGCGAATATGCGCGTGAACGTATCCAGAGCCCGCTTTTGGGATCCAAAGACAAAACATCTGTCAGCATCGACAAACACCCGGACGTGCGCCGCATGCTGCTGACCATGAAGTCCAAAACAGAAGCAGCCCGTGCGATTTCTTACTTTGCTGCACGTCAGCAGGATATCTTTGCGAAATCCGACAATGATGATGCACGCGCCAATGCAGATGCGCTGATCCAGCTTCTCACACCCGTTGTTAAAGCCTACAGCACCGACATCGGTAAAGAAGTGGCGGACGATGGCGTCCAGGTCCATGGCGGCATGGGCTTTATTGAAGAGTCCGGCGCACCACAATGGCTGCGCGATGTGCGCATTACAGCGATCTACGAAGGCACCAACGGCATTCAGGCCAACGACCTGATCGGCCGTAAAGTCGCCATGAACGGCGGGGCGTATCTGGATGTGCTGCTGCCACTGGTGAAAGCTGATGTCGAAGCCGTCAAAGGCACCTTCCCCGACATGGCCTCTGCCCTTGAAGTCGGTATCGAAAACGTCGAAAAAGCCACCGCCTGGCTGGTTGAAAGCTTCAAGGAAGACCCGAAACAGGCTGCTACAGGCTCTGTCCACTACCTGCGCCTCCTCGGCAACGTCTGCGGCGGCTGGCTGCTGGCAAAATCGGCTTTGATTGCACAAAGCAAACTGGATGCGGGTGAAGGCGATCCAACCTTCATGAAAGCCAAGATTAACACCGCTCATTTCTTTGCAGAACAAATCCTGCCAACCTCTTCAGCCCTGAAAGCCATGTTCACCAGAGGCTATGGTGCGACACTAGCTTGCGAGGATGACTGGCTGTAAGCTTGGTTCCTGAAACGATAAAAGCCCTGCCTCTTAACTGAGGTGGGGCTTTTTTGTGTCCAATTCTTACGTCATTCCTGCCACTCTTTCCGTCATCCCCGCAAAAGCTGGGACCCAGAAACCGGGCTATTTGACTGGGTTCCCGCTTTCGCGGGAATGACGACAGAAAAACACCCCCCAATCCTGTCATCCCGGATTTATTCCGGGACAATCCGTTGAAGCAAACTCACTCCCGACCGCTTTCTAATCACCCGATTGTCCCGGCACACGGGCCGGGATGACAATAAAGGGAAATCATCATCAAGCGCACGCCTTCCACCCTGATGCCGCAACATGTGCGGCATGACGAGGATATCAATCAAGCATCCTGTTGATCAACTGAACTCTTCTTTAAATCATCAATTTGCTCAACATCATTTTCAAACGGTTCAGACTGCGCAGCGTTTAATCCCTCAATTACCAACTCTCTCAAACCAACTTGTAATCCTTCGCCAATACCAACAGATGCATACACAACAATAATTGCAAAACCGAAAACAAAAACGGCCCTCACCGGACTTTTCTTCTTGCCGCCAAATGTAGCAACAAGTTTCGGTGCCAACTTAGCCAGCCCTTTTAAGGAGATAATTGACGGCGGGGAACGCTCATAAATGACAAATTCTTCATGCCAGAGTTTAGCAATAAATTCATTCACACCTTCTTCTGTCGCATTTGATAGATCAAGCTGAAAGACTTTTTGAAGCTGTTGAAACATACAAGCTTCGATATCATCCACTTCCAAAGTTTCACATTTAATCACGTCTTCCAAATCAAGAATTTTGGTAAATAGATCGATATCGAAGAAAGCATCAGCATTTGCATTCTTGCCAAAAAACGCAGCAGAAAATGTAAAATCACATTTCTCTAAATATGTTTCACTTACAATAATTCGCGTTCGTTTTGCCTCTATAGTTAACGGTATAGATTCATTGTTGTAAGGTCTTGATTTCTGTTCAAAAAACGGCTCAATTGGGTTAGTTCCCTCATGATCATGGTATCTATCTTCCAGCTCCATAATCAGGCCGTTTACGTGTAATGCTCCTTTTTTCCACTCACTGTTTGGAATCAACACACGTTTACGTTCTAAGTCATTTATAACATTACGGCCATTAGGACTGTCACCACCGACAACTCTATCCTCATACCAATTGGTCCATACTTGCCAATTTTCATCACGGGCCAGAAGTAACCTCTTTAAAGTCTTCCAATATTTATCATACTCAGAAGGCATTCCCTCGTTCCATAAGGGACGTAATAGAAACTCATCAACATTATTATTTTCTTCATAAGCTTTAATATCAAATAAAATTTCTTTCCAAATTCCAGTATCA
The DNA here is from genome assembly GCF_033100395.1 of Terasakiella sediminum. Taxonomy (NCBI): domain Bacteria; kingdom Pseudomonadati; phylum Pseudomonadota; class Alphaproteobacteria; order Rhodospirillales; family Terasakiellaceae; genus Terasakiella; species Terasakiella sediminum. The sequence goes on from NZ_JAWLVJ010000012.1 coordinate 78,797, forward strand.
AGTGACGTCGCAAAATCCACAGCTGCAATAGCAGTTGACCTACTCGTTGCGTATGATGCTTTAGCGGAAGCAATATCGGACGCTGCAGTAATAGATACACTATCTCCGGCAGCTGAGGTTTTTAACGCCGCTGAAGCAGCCATAACCACTACTGAAGCAGGTGGAGGTAGCCTTCTTGCTGCAGAGTTCACAGACCTTACTGCCGTAAAAGATGCACCTAAGCCATACCAAGAAATTGCCAAAGAACGAAAAACAGGCAAGATTACTGTGTCCACAGGCGTTTCAACTTCTCCGCTCACCCCTTCCGAAAGAAATGGTAAAATACGCAATGCGTTTCTTGAAGCAAAGCTAGCACAAATGAAGTAATCTTGATCCTCTAACCATTTAACTAGCTCTTCCATTGACAGTCCCCCCAACAGCGCCCCCTTTCTCAATTAGATTTATGCAACTACTTTTTCAATCTAAATCAATAAAAACTACCTACTTTCTATCATAAATCACTTAAGATTGTGCATATTATTGACGTGAAAGTTGAAATAATGTGCGTAAATCACATTAAATCGTGAGATAAAACTAAACTACTCGTGGATCACAACCTCAACCCCACCTTCGGCGAACATCTCCTTCGACACGCCCATATCTTCTTCCCAGCGACTTAAAAAATCCTCAGACATGGAGACAGCATCGACGACAACCCGGGCAATACCGGCCTGGATGATTTTGCGCGCACAGCCCGAACAGGGAAAATGCGTCACATATAAGGTCGAGCCCATGGCCTGCTGTCCGGTCCGGGCCAGATTGGCAATGGCGTTTTCTTCGGCGTGGCTGGTCCATTTGTATTTTTCGGGGCGTTCGTGGCGCGCAGGTACGTCGTCGTCAACGCCGCGGGCAAAGCCGTTATAGGCGAAGGTCAAGGGGGTGCCGTCTTCCATCAGGACCACCGCGCCGACTTGCGTGCTTTGGTCTTTGGACCATTTGGCGACGGTTCTGGCGACTTCGATACCGCGCATGTTCCATTTATTTGTAGACATGGATGACTCCCTGCTTGCTTTTTTCACCACACTGATCATATTGCTTTCTTTTGTTCCATCAAGGATTATACTTCCCCAATCATGAAAAGTTTGGACAGATATCTTTTTCGACAGCTTTTTGTCGGCTTTGTACTGGTGGCCCTGGCGCTTGTTTGCGTGCTCTGGCTGACCCAGTCGCTGCGCTTTGTGGAAATGATTGTGAACCGGGGCCTTGGCATCGGCATGTTTGTCTATTTCACCGCCCTGCTGCTGCCGAACTTTCTAAGTATCATCCTGCCCATTGCGCTGTTTGCTGTGGTGACCTTTACCTATAGCAGACTGAATATGGACCGGGAACTTCCGGTCATGCGTGCCTGCGGCATGAGCAACTGGGCCATTGCCAGCCCCGCCCTAGTGCTGACCACCTGTGTCATGCTGGCATCCTATGCCTTAAACCTTTATCTCGTGCCCAAGTCTTATCAGTTATTCCGCGAACTGCAATGGGAACTGCGCCACAGTATGTCCCACCTGTTGCTGCGCGAAGGTGCCTTTAACGAGCTGGGCAGCAAAGTCACCGTTTATGTGCGTGAACGTACGCAGGAAGGCCAATTGCTGGGCATTCTGGTCCATGATGAAACCGACCCGGAACGCCCGGTTTCCCTGATGGCACAGCGGGGTGCCTTGGTGGAAGTTGACGGGTCCGCGCGTGTGATCATGTTCCAGGGCAACCGTCAGGTCGTTGAACCGACCACAGGCAAATTCTCCATGCTGCATTTTGATCGCTACACCCATGACGTACCGATCCAGAAGGGCAATAATTCCGCCCGCGTCCCCGAAGCACGTGAACTGATGGTGCTGGAACTTTTGCATCCAGAAACCACAGAGGGCCTAAGTATCCATGACTTCGGCAAACATATTGTGGAAGGTCATCAACGTATGATTACGCCTTTCCTCTGTCTTTCAAATGCCTTGGCTGCCCTGATGTTCCTGACTGCGGGGCAATTCAGCCGTCGCGGACAGGCCAAACGAATTTTGCTGGCAATCGCGGGTGTGATCCTGTTGCAGGTTGCCTCCCTGGGCATGGCGAACGTTGCGGCAAAAAACCTCACGCTTCTGCCATTGCTCTATGTCGGCACACTCCTGCCCATCCCGGTCTGCAGCTTCTTTATGAGCTGGCACCCCAAACGCAGTGCCAAAAAAGAAGCACGCGAGCTTGAATTTGCCGCGCAAGAACAGGCGTAAGGGAGGACATATCAGATGATTAGATTAGCCCCGACCCTGTCCATTTATATAGGTCGTCACTTCCTGACCCATTTTGCCATTTTGATGGTGGTTTTTCTCGGCCTGATCTATCTGATTGATGCCATTGAACTGCTGCGCCGTTCTGCCAGTCGCGAAGGTGTATCCGCCCTGATCGCCCTGCAAATGGCCTTTTTAAAATTGCCGCATCTGGGACAGGAAACCTTCCCCTTTGCCGTTTTGTTTGCGGGCATGTCCGCCTTCAGCCGCCTGACCAAATCTCACGAACTGGTGGTGACGCGTGCTGCTGGTGTTTCCGCCTGGCGTTTTATGACCCCTGCTCTCCTGGTTGCTTTTGGATTGGGTCTGTTTCAGATCATGGTGATCAACCCGCTGGGTTCTGCCGCCCTCAGCGCATTTGAACAAATGGAAAGCAAACATTTTGATGGACGTTCCAGCTTACTCAGCCTATCGGCCAATGGCCTGTGGCTGCGTCAAAGCAATCTGGAAGGTCAATCGGTTTTGCACTCGCGCTATGTGTTGCAACAGGGGGAACATGTGGATTTGAATGACGTGTCTATCTTTGTTTATAAAGACGCGGATCATTTTTCTCATCGGATTGAAGCGGATCGCGCCTCCCTCGAAGATGGCTTCTGGCATCTTTATAATGTGCAGGTCCATATCGTGGATAAACCAACCGAATATAATAACGAGCTTTGGTTTGAAACCGACCTGACGCTGAATAAAATTCAAGACAGTTTCGCCCCGCCGGAAACCATGTCTTTCTGGTCCCTGCCCAGCTTTATCGACACGATGGAAAAAGCAGGTTTCAGCGGGAAGCGGCATAAACTGCACTGGCACAGCCTGCTTTCTGCCCCCTTCCTGCTGATCGCCATGGTTTTGATTGCCGCTACCTTTACCCTGCGTCATACGCGAAAAGGCGGCACAACCTTTGTAGTCAGTGGCGGCATGCTCTGCGGCTTCGTTCTTTATTTTTTCACAGATATATCCATGGCATTGGCATTATCAGGCAGTATTCCCGTTCTACTGGCCGCCTGGGCACCTGCATCTATTTGCCTTCTTTTGGGCAGCACAATGATTTTACATTTGGAAGATGGCTAAGGGCTGTACTTTGTGTAAAATCTGTATACATTGATAGACCCTTTGGACATCACAAATTGATCAGACATGTTTAAGTTTCTTCCTTTGAAAAATCGTCTTGCCTTTTTTCTCGTCGCAACACTTTTCATCCTGCCCAATTTAGGCCATGCCCAAGGCGTGATGCGTATCGCTGCCGTGGTCAATGATGATGTCATTTCCGCCCTTGATCTGGCCCAGCGTGTACGCCTGACCATTGCGACAACACGCCTTCCCAACACACCGGAAGTGCGTAAACGTCTGACCTCCACCATCCTGCGCACCATGATTGATGAACGGCTGAAAACACAAGCAGCCGAAGAAGCTGGGGTCGAAATCACAGAACAACAGCTTCAAAACGGTCTGAACCGATATGCTCAATCCCAAAAGGTAAAGCCGGAAATGCTGGAAAAAGCCCTTGGACAAATTGGCGTTGATCTGGAGGTTCTTGAAGACCAGGCCCGTGCAGAACTGGCCTGGGGCTTCCACATCCGCAGAAACAGCCGTGATCGTCTGAAAGTGGCAGACAGCGAAGTGACCGCCGCCCTGCAGGCCATTGAAGCCAACAAGGGCAAGCCAGAATATCTATATTCAGAAATCTTCCTGCCTGTTGATGTCCCCTCTGAAGAAGCCGGTGCCCGTCAGATGGCAGAACGTCTGGTCGGTCACATCCAGAACGGATCCCCTTTCGCAGCACTTGCACGTGACTTTTCCAAAAGCCCGTCTGCGGTAAAAGACGGTAATCTCGGCTGGGTCCAGTCCGGCAATATGAACCCCGACATTGAAGCCATACTTGGCCAGTTACCGCTTGGTGGCTATTCAAACCCGATCCGCACAGCAGCTGGTTTCTACCTGCTGCATCTGCAGGATAAACGTATTTCAGGTCAGCAGGACCGTGATGAACTGCTGGACCTCGGTCAGATCATTCTACAAGCCACCCCAGCTGATCAGGAAGGCAAGCGGGAGCTCGCCCGCACACTGGCGTTCCAGGTAAAGGCCTGCGGGGAAATGGAAGGCATCGCAAAAGGTCTTCCGGGCGCAAATCATAGTATGGTCAAAGACCTGAAACTTTCTACCCTTTCCGGCGAGTTGCGTCAGGCCTTGACGAATGTGGGTCAAGGGCAAACAACAGTCCATGAACGCAAGCAAGGCTCCATCATCGTGATTATGGTATGTAAACGTGAAAAGCTACCCGCCCCGCCGGAAGTTAAAGTACGCAAAGACCTGAAAGAAAAAATCCGCCAGGAAAAGATCGCACGTGAAGACCGCCGCCTGCTGCAGCAAATCCGCCGCGCCGCTTTCGTGGATATCCGTTTATGATCAGCCCCCTTGCGCTGACTATGGGGGAACCGGCGGGCATTGGTGGAGAAATCACTATGAAAGCCTGGCGCGATCATCGTGACACCCTGCCTACCTTTTTTGTCATTGATTGCCCGCATCGATTAAGCAACCTTGCCAATCGTTTAAAATGGACCATTCCGATCTGCACCATTGATGACCCATCCGAAGCTACGGACGTTTTTAAAAACGCGTTGCCCGTGCTGGAACAACCCGTCACCAATGGGGACCCCGGGGTCATCAGTAAACATACAGGCAAATCGGTCATTGCCTCAATTGAACGCGCTGTTGCCTTGGCCCAAGCAGGTGACGCAGCCGCAGTCGTCACCAATCCGATCCACAAACATGCCCTGCATCAATGTGGATTTGACTTTCCCGGCCATACTGAATTTCTGGCTGACCTGGCAGGGATCGACACTCACCCGATCATGATGCTGGCCTGTGATGACCTGCGCGTGGTACCCATCACCGTGCATGTGTCCTTGCAGGATGCCATTCATCAATTAAGCGAAGACCTGATCGTTGAAAAATGTCTGATCACCGCAGAAGCCTTGAAACGTCGCGCCGGGATCGAAAACCCGAAACTGGCACTGGCCGGACTAAACCCCCATGCAGGTGAAGATGGCGATATGGGATCGGAAGAGATCGATATCATCACCCCTGCGATTAAACGCCTGAAAGACTACGGCATTGACGTGATGGGTCCTATGCCACCGGATACCATGTTCCATAAGGCCGCGCGGGACCGGTATGATGTCGCCATGTGCATGTATCATGATCAGGGGCTGATCCCGATCAAAACACTGGCCTTTGACGAAGGCGTCAATGTGACCCTTGGCCTGCCGTTCATCCGCACCTCTCCAGACCACGGCACGGCCCTAAACATTGCAGGCGCAGGGACAGCAAGTGAAACAAGCCTTGTTTCCGCCATCAAAATGGCAGGCAAAATGGCAGAAAGACAACAGGCACATTCATGACCACAGACAACCTTCCCCCTTTGCGCGATGTGATTGCCAAATATGACCTGGCCGCTAAAAAATCATTGGGCCAGCACTTTCTGCTGGATTTAAACCTGACAGGTCGTGTGGCCCGTGCCGCAGGGGATCTTTCCAACTGTACCGTCATTGAAATTGGTCCTGGCCCCGGTGGATTGACCCGTGCCTTACTGGCTGAAGGGGCCAAGAAAGTCATCGCCATTGAACGTGACGAACGCCCGATCGCAGCCCTAAAAGAAATTGCTGCTGCTTATCCTGGTCGTCTGGAAATCATCGAAGGCGATGCCTTGGAAATTGATCCGGCTAGCCTGTGTGATGGCCCGCGCAAGATCGTTGCGAACCTGCCTTATAATATTTCCACACAGCTGGTTTTAAATTGGCTGGAAAATATCACGGCTTATGAACGTCTGACCTTGATGTTTCAAAAAGAAGTCGCTGACCGACTAGCAGCTCAACCACGCAGCAAAGCCTATGGCCGTCTTTCCGTTCTGACCCAATGGCTGTGTAGTGTACGATCAAACTTTGATATCAAACCAAGTGCCTTTACCCCGCCGCCCAAGGTCATGTCCACGGTCGCAAGCCTGGTCCCCCGAGAAAAACCCTTGGTGGACGTCGCCCAGAAACAGCTGGAACATGTCACACAAGCCGCTTTCGGGCAACGACGTAAAATGCTGCGCGCAAGCCTGAAAACACTGGGGGTAAATGGGGAAGAACTGGCAATTAAGGCCGGGATTGAACCGACCAAACGCGCAGAAGAATTGTCCGTTGAAGACTTCTGCGCCTTGGTCAAAGCACTGGATGCCTAAGCGCCACAGAAATCGCGCAGCTTATCCAGATCAGCCACGATCACTTCATGCTTTTTACAATCCACCCCGATATCGCGCAAACGCCCTAGGGCGCGTGACAGGCTTTCCGGTTTCATACCAACGCGTGCGGCAATCAGATGCTTATCGTACGGCAGTTCAACACCAACACCTTCCTGATCCCCGGCCAGAGACAGGAACAACGCCGCGAGACGTTGGGCGGGTGATTGCGTTTTAAGCTGGATCAAATCCCCCAGCAGGTCCCGATAACGGCCCGCCATCTTTGCCAAAATGGTCTGGGAAATCCGGCTATTGTCTTCCAGCGTTTTCAAAAACGGCCCGCCATCAATACGCACCAGACGCGATTTCAGCAAGGTTTCGCAGTTCACCGGAAAACGGGCGGAGGCAAACATCGCAGCTTCGGCAAAGCTCATTTGATTGGAGAAAATCTCAACAATACTTTCTTCACCTTCATCATTGGCCGTGAACAGCTTTACCCGACCTTCCAGCAGGATATAGAAACGATCCGCCTTGTCGCCTTGAGAAAACAAAAGACTGCCTTTGTCTTCATCCACAACAACCGCCTGTTTTAACAAAACGCCCAGATCATCCATATCCAATCCTCTGAACAAGGGAATATTGGAAACCTGATCAATATCAGCTTTGCTTAAAGACTTACTCATAATCTTCTTCTCCGCAGAAATCGCGCAACAGGTCCAGGTCTTTGATCCGGATAATATTGCGATCTGTTTCCAGACCAACAGGCCTAAGCTTTGAAAGCGCACGTGACAGGCTTTCCGGCTTCATTGCAAGACGGGCGGCCAGCAGGCGTTTATCATATGGCAGTTCCAGTTCCACACTTCCTTCTTCCACATTGGTCATCCCCATCAGGAATGTGCCCAAACGTTTGGAAGTATTTTTGAGCTTCAGATCATTGATCTCTTTCACTGCACCGCGCATTTCACCGGAGATATTGGCAAAAACAGCCATCTGAAAGCCGAAATACTGACTCAGTAATTCCTGAAAATCATCCTTTGCCAGTTTGAAAAGCAAGCTGTCTTCGATGGCCTGGGCAGAAACGCAATAAGTGCTACCTTCGCAAACTTCCACCAGTCCAATCTTGCCCTTTCGTGATAAAATATCGACGACGATCTCATGATCCTGCAAGGTAACGAAAGTTTTGCAGCGCCCGGAAATCATCCAAAAGACTGAATTGGCGGGCTCATCTTCATGGCAGAAAACAGTGCCGCCTTCCAGATTTACAAGGGTGCCTTTTTCGAAGACAGGCTGCAAAACCTCAGGTTTAAGACGGTTTAAAACAGGTAGTCCGGCTAGCTGCTGTGAACTCATATTTATCTCTTAGCAAAAGTGGGCTTGGACTTTAGTATTAGAAATGATTTTATATCTTTTGCAAGGTTATTAAGAAAATTTCTCGACCTCCTTTTATTGCACCTGCTAAAAGTACATAATGAATAGACAAAGAAAGAAGTAATTTATGCCGCTAGAACATCCCTTTGCGCCCTACATCAGAATCATTGGAAAAGGGCCTCGGCTGTCACGTCCCCTGACCCGTGAAGAGGCAAAAGAAGCCACAGGCATGATCCTGCGCGGCGAAGTCGATTCTGTTCAGCTGGGTGCCTTCCTCTGTATCCTTCGGGTTCGCACCGAAGACCCGGGTGAAGGAGCAGGTTTTATTGATGCAGTACGCGACGAATTAAAGCGTCCAAACTCTATACCCGCGGTTGATTTGGACTGGCCAACCTATTCCGGCAAGGTCCGCCAATTGCCTTATTATGTTCTGGCTGCCCTCGCGCTTGCACAAAGCGGTATCAAAATCTTTATGCATGGGGTGGAAGGTCACACCGACGGCCGCCTGTTTACAGCCCAGACCTTACGCCTTTTGGGGATTGAGGCAGCAACATCCATGGAAGATGCGGCCAAGAAACTGGAAAATACAAACTTCGCCTATCTCCAGCTGGAACAGATCAATCCGGTTCTACAAGATATTATTGATCTCAAAGCAACGCTTGGTGTACGCACCCCGGTCAATACCTTTGCCCGTATGATCAATGCGTTCGATGCCAAGGCTGTGATCCAGTGCATCACTCATTCCGCCTATCGAGAACTTCATCGCGATTGCGCCAAACTTCTGGATCACAAACGCATGTGCGTGATCAAAGGTGAAGGTGGGGAGATTGAACGACGCCCGGCCAAACCTGTGAACGTACAGTACCTTATCGACGGTCAAAAGATCGATGAAGAATGGCCTGCCTTCCTGGATAGTGAACATGCTGCCCATGATGAAGTGATGGATCAATCTCGCCTGATGCAAATCTGGCAGGGCACAGACACGCATCCTTATGCGATGGCAGCGATTACGGGCACCATGGCGGTGGCCTTGAAATTACTGGGCAAGGCCGACACACCGGATGCCGCTATGGACCTGGCACAAAACATCTGGGATGGGCGCAACAAGGACAAGCTGATCAATGACTGAGCCTGAGACACAAAAAGGCCATGTGGTTCTGGTCGGTGCGGGTCCGGGTGATCCTGACCTTTTGACCTTGCGGGCCCTGCGTTATATCCAGAGCGGTGACGTAATTGTCCATGACCGCCTGGTCAGTGATGAAATTTTAAATCTGGTGCCAGAGGGCGTCAAAAAAGTCTTTGTCGGCAAAGCACCCGGTCGCCATATCCTGAAACAGGAAGAGATCAACGACCTGTTGGTAGAACTGGCCGATGAACATAAACTGATCGTCCGTTTAAAAGGCGGTGATCCGTTCGTCTTTGGGCGCGGCAGTGAAGAAGCCGAACATCTGATCAAGGCAGGTATCAGCTATGATGTGGTACCAGGCATTACCGCGGCGGCTGGCTGTGGGGCGGCTGCGCGCATTCCCCTGACCCATCGCGGCATTGCACGCAGCGTGCGCTTTATTACGGGTCATCATAAAGAAGGCCATGGCCTTGATATTGACTGGGCATCGCTGAAAGACCCGGAAATGACCGTTGTGATCTATATGGGCCTGAAGAACCTGGACAATATCGTTGAAAAAATGATTGAGGCCGGACGTGATGGCAATACACCTGCCGCCATCGTTGAAAATGGCGCGACGGATAAACAACACATTGCCTATACAACACTTGAGGGTCTATCGCAGACCCGCACGGATGGTGATTTCAAACCACCGTCCTTGCTGATCGTCGGTGAGGTGATCGAAGTTGCAAAGTTCTTAAACCAATGAGCAGCACGTTTAAAGATACCACCCTGATTATTGCCGGACATGGATCATCCAAAAGCCCGAACATGGCCCGCCCGGCACGCCGCCATGCAAAATATATCAGGGATAAAGATATCTTTGCAGACGTGCGCACCGCCTTTTGGAAAGAAGAGGTGCAGTTAAAAGACGCCCTCACGGGTGTGGAAACCGAACAGGTCGTGATCGTGCCGAACCTCGCGTGCTCCGGTCATATCAACCGGGTTGTGATCCCGCGCGAAATGGGGCTGGATGGCAAAGTCACCCAGCGCGGCCACCAAACCATCCGTATGTGTGAACCTGTCGGCGATCATCCTGATCTCCCAAAACTGATCGCGGATCGTCTGAAAACCGTGATGATCGAGCGCGACCTTCACCCCAAAGACACCACCGTCTTTCTGGTCGCCCACGGCAATCCCAACCCGGAACGCCCTGCATCCCATGACACCACCGTGATGATGACGACAAAGATTTATCAGCATTATCCGACACACGCGATCCTGCCTGCCTTTATCGAAGAAAAACCCTTTCTTCATGGCTGGAAAAATCGAACCGACAGCCCCAATGTGATCGTCCTGCCTTTCATGATTGCCGCTGGCACCCACGGGGCCAAGGACATCCCCAACTTCATCGGTGTCACCCCAACTGAAGAACAAGCCGAAGACATGCGCGAAAACGGCACCCCCGCCGGACCGTTTAATGTAGATGGTCAACAACTCTGGCTCATGCGCGCCATGGGGTCCCACCCCGGCATCGCTGATTTCATTATTGATATTGCGAAAAAACAACTTTCACCCGACTGATTGAGCAAGAGGATGACATGTTTCGAAAAAAAGTAGTTGATCCTTTTTGCTGGAAACAAAAAACCATGAACGTTGTCATGGGGGAATCATTTGAACTCCGCGTCGCCCATGGCATTGGGCAAGCTTTTGCTCGTCGGCCTTTTTATTTGAACGAACTGATTGTCCATACCTCCAATAAGATCAAACAGCAGGACTATATTATTGGTCGGGAAGAAACCTTATTCGGTCGCATATACAATCACTTCGCAGAAACGGAAGTCTATCTCATCGAAATGGATGGTGTTGCTGTGATTCAGCTTTATGAAATCATTGAGCACCACCACCCGATCAAAATAGAAAAAGGTGTGGTTTATCAAGTTTATCACGAAGATTTGAAAATCTTATACAAGCGTGCCAAGCAAACCATTACCGAGAAATACCCGCTTCTTTTCGATAAAGAAACACTGAGGCAGCTTTATTAACTTTCCTGCAAACACCGTGTCCCGGCGCAGGCCGGGACCTCTGAAACAGCGTACTTGTTATTAAAAAGGTCCCGGCCTTCGCCGGGACACAATGCGTTATAAATTACTTCGGCTCCCGCCCCAGGCCCTGACAAAGGGAAAGATAGACCTTACCGACATCCGATCCATAGAACGTATTCGCCAGAATGCCGTGTGGGTCTTTGTCTTTGGCCTGAACGATCAGCTGTTCAAATTCTTTAAAGTAACGGTTGGTGTAGGTGCGGAAAGCTTCATGGTCGCGATACGCATCTTTCAGGGCGTTCAGCTTGTTGCGGTCTTTAAGGGCAGCAAGTTTACGTACAAAGATGGAACGATCCCCACGGGTGAAGCGACGCCATTCTTCTTCGGTAATGCCGATTTCAAGTTCACGGGTAATATCCACACCCAATGACTGCAGCGATTCAACAACAAAGGCGTGGCGGCGCATAAATTCTTCCGTACCCACCTTGCCGTCAACTTCTGACAGGTCTTTTTTAAGGTCGCGCGCATGGCGGTTAAGGTCGCCCATTTCCTTGGTCTGTTTTTCCATCGCTTTGGCCGCATCATGGGCCTCATGGGCCGCATCTGACCAAGTTTTGCGAAGAAGTTCTGACCGTTTCTTAAGGTTTTCATCCCAGGCACCAAGTTTTTCCATGGCAAGGTCAGAGACCTGCTGCACATCCTGGGCCCGCGTTTCCAGACTGTCGGTGGCGTTATTGATGTCCTTAAGGGATTTATTCAGTGTGCCAGACAGCTCATCCATTTGCTGGCGAACAGCCGCGCCTGCCACTTCAAAGCCTTTGCGCACTTCCTGTGTGCCAGCTTGGGCTGCTTTGGTTTTACGTTCCAATGCCTTCCCGACCGCATCAAGCTGCAACGCGCTTTTCTCCCCAACAGCCATGACTTCTTTGGTGCGTTCTTCCAGTTTGTCCGCAGCTTGCGTGATATCGGCATGGATTTGCTGAGCAGCCCCCGCCACCATGTCGGAACGTTCGCGCACCATTTCGCCAGCTTTGTTTAAGCGATGGGCCGCTTTTTCAGAACGACCTTCCAACTGACCGACAAAATCCTGCATGGCGACGATGGCTTCTTTCAATTGCGATACTGTCTGGTGAGTGACCTGTTCCACATGATCACCGCTGCGTTCCATATTATGGGTCACACTGGTCAACTGACTGTTGGCCTGCTCAGACGCGGCTTGTGCATCCCGGCTGGCTTTCTGCATATTGTCTGCGATCTGCGCCATCATCTTGGCGGCACGATCCATAGACGTCGCAACCGTGTCGGTGCGTTCATCCAGCGTATCACCCAACTGGTTCACACGAGACAGCGCATAATCGGCCACATCATTCAGTTTCGTCGATTGACGACTGAGTTCTTCGCCCACCAGCTGCACCTGATTGCGCGCATCACCTGCCGCGCGTGTCATCTCATCTCCACGTTTGGATAACAACTCACCCATATCAAACAGGGTGCCTTGGGCATTTTCCGTCACCCCATCCAGGGTGGCCACATGAGATTTTAGCGTATCACCGATTTGATCCAGGCGGTCTGCTGTTTTCTGTGTTTCGACTAACGCCTGACGCGACGCTGACTGGGTCGCTTCGCCAACCGATGCGATTTCCTGATTGGCAAGGATTGCCTGTTCACCCAGTTTCGCAGCCTGATCTTCCAGTGCTTTGGATGCCTGATCCACCGATTCAACAACCGACTGCGCCTGCGTCCCCACACGCTGAACCCGTTTGGTCAGGTTCATGCCCGCATCTTCAACGCGGTGTTCCATTTCCGTAACCGTATCAGCCAGCGTATCACCAGCCTTATCCGCCACTTCATTCAGGCGAAGTGCATGGGTTTCCAAATCTTCCCCAATGGCAAAGACTTTCTTGCCTGCTTCGTCCGTCGCCGTCATCACCGCATCACGTTGACGCTTAAAGCCGGACCCCACAAGTGCCATCAGCTTGGCGGCACGATCAGACGCGCTTGCCATTTCAACGCCACTTTGACGAATAGCCGCCTGTGCCTGATCCAGCTGGCTTGCCGCCTGATCAGCCGTGGTGCTGAGAACAGAAGTCTGTTGATCCAGACGTTCGGAATAGTTTTCCATCTGACGTGCGGCTGCATCAGCGGTATTTTTCAAAGATCGGGTACTGGTCTGCAACGTGCCATCCATCTGATGAAGCCGTTCTGCGGTGCGTTGGCTCACCTGATCAAGTTCATCTGTGCGATCATGAAGGGTGGAACTTACCGTCTCCATTCGCTTGGCCGCTTCACCCGAAGCCTGATCCAGACTGGCGGCATGGTGCGACAGACGACGCCCGGCTTCGGCCAAAGCATCGCGCGATGCAAGTGACGTTTTCTGCAGACGTTCATGCTGATCAGAAAGGGTTGCACCCAAAGCGTTAATCGAGGTATCGGCGCTATCAGCACTATCGCGCATTTCATCCAATCGTTCGACCAATTGATCGCTCTGGCTCTGTGCCTTTTCACCCAGCAATGTAACTTCCTGGGCACTACGGCGCAGGCTTTCGGTCGCCTGATCAATGCTCGCCACGCCTTTATCAGACAGCACCGTGATCGTTTGCGATCCATCATGCAGCGCAGCCGTCACATTCTGAATACGGCTGGCTGCATTGGTTGCAGAATCAATCAGATCAAGTGAGCGTTTTTGCAAGCGGATACCCGCATTCTGCAAACGTTGTTCAGACAAATTGGACAGCTCTTCCAGTTCATCCATGCGGCTGCGCAGAACCTGACCAGTGCCTTCCATCTGCTGGCGGGCCTCACTACCGATCATCTCAACGTCCTGTCCAGCCTCTTTCAACTGATCCTGCGCCTGTTTCATTTGTTCGGCCGCTTTTTGTGCAGAGGTTGCGGTCTGCTGGGCGGCCGTCTGCATAGCATCGGTCAGCTTGCTGGTCCGTTCCATCCCGCGTTCGGTCGCCGCATCCAGTTCACGGGCCTGCTGGCGGAAACCATCAGACGTGCTGCGCATGCCCATCATGGAATTGTCGGTCGCATTCATCAAATCCTGCGCGCTGTCTTTCAAGGTGTCGCGCATATCACGCACGCGATCACTAACCTGGTCTGCCGTCTGGTTCAGATGATTGGTCTGTGTGGTGAGGTTTTCCTGAATTTGCCCGGTCTGAGCCTGAACCAGTTCAGATGTCGCGTTCAGTTCTTTCAGCTGACGGTCAAACGCCTTGCCCATAGCCTCGCCCTGGGCTTGAGCTTCTTCCGTCTGCCTTTGCAAAGTGATGGTATGACTATCCAGCATCTGGGCATTCTTCGCCAAACTTTCGGCTGCTTCTTCAGCCACTGCACTGACCCCGCCCATGGTAGTCGCCAGCAGATCACTGATTTCGCCACTGCGCACCTTGGCGTCTTCGTAAATCGTCTGCAGCGCTTTACTTTCACGTTGGAAAATCGATGCGGTTTCTTTGGTTTTGCCAACAACCCCATCAGAAACCCGTTCCAGGTCCTGCGATCGACGTTTCAGGGTTTCTGCAATATCTTCCGTGCGACTGGAGGCACGCTCAGACACATTGACCAGATCGTGGGCCTGATGGTGCAACACATTGCCGACTTCGCGTGCCCGATCAATGGCGCGATCAGACACATCCAGCAAACCTTCGGCCTGGCGGCGGAGGGTATCTTCGGCTTCCTTGGCTTTGATGTCGGCTTCATTTGACACCTCGGCCAGATCAACACTGCGTTCACGCAACATGTCGTGAATGGCACGTGATCGCACCAGTGCATCTTCGGAGGCCTGCGTTAGTTCCCGCGTTTGTCCACGGATGGCATCGGTGATGGAACGCACACGTTCTTCTGCTGTTTCAGATGGATAAACCATGCGCTGCAGATACCAGCGCAGGGCCTGACTTTCATTTTGGAGAACCCGACTACGTTCAAGGTAAGCCGCAACCAGCCACAACAAAGCCAATGGTGTCACAAGCCCTGCCGCCAGTCCGCCAATTTCATGCGGCATCAACTCGCTCAGGGTCGTCCAGCCAAAATAAGTCTCGATATAATCATAGGCGCCATAAATCCAGCCAACAGACAAGACAGCCGCCAGAATGGTCAGCAGGCGATAGCGGATATAGGCAGGCGGCGTCCAGTCTTCAGACGCCAGCGCTTCGATATCGACCATGCGGTCACCACCATCGATCAGATAATCTTTCTGCAGCGGCGACAGTTCCGGCATGCCTTTTTTGGCTTTCTCCGGTCTTTCAGAGGATTGTTCTGTTTGATTTTCTGCATCAAAGGCAACTTCAATTGAAGGGCCTTCACGCTTGGAACCATCATTGCTCATGTCGACTACTCACATCCAAAACCGGATCGCCAGATAAAAATTCGCCACACCTTTCCATAAACCTTTTGCGAGCAAGCAATGTATCAATTACGATCACACCAGACCCGCAGAACAACCTATGCAATAGCAAAAAGTTAAAGAAAAATGCGAACATTAAGAAAATATACAGGATTTTTAGCAAAAATACACAGTTTTGCACTCATTTTTTCATTTTTATTTTCCTATGCGACTCCGCAGATTCCCAAGGCTTTTGCGCAAAACGATTCAGATGGGATGAAAGTCCTTGAAGCCCCGGGCACACCCGAGGCTATTGAAGGAGAGTTTCTGGTTCAGTTCAAAACCGACAAATCATTGAAAAATATAGAAAATGGTAAAAATCCAGCCTGGCTGGAAAAACTTGGCGTCGGAACAAAAGTTGACACCCAACTCAGTCAGTTTAACATCGGGCGCGTGCGAACAAGCAACCCCACCGCCACCGGACAATGGGAAAATCTCGCCAACATTTTATCGTCTGATCCTGACATCGATTTCGTTGAACCCAACTATGTTGTTCATAGTTTTGAAAATGGAACGCCGAACGACCCCCTGATCGACAACATGTGGTTTCTAAAGAATATTTCGGCCTTTCAGGCATGGGATAACAATCGGCCAAAACAGGATGTTATTGTTGCCGTGATTGATAGCGGCACTCACGTCCTGCACGAAGATTTCAAAGGTCAGATCTGGGTTAACGAAGGCGAAAAGCCAAACAACGGTATCGATGACGACCAAAATGGATTTATTGACGATATATTTGGCTGGGATTTTCATGACTATGACAATGCCCCCGTCCCAAACCTGTATCCACGGGGCTATCGCAAAAAAGGTCGATGCATCACAGACGAGAGCGTGAAACATTATGAATCACACGGTACACATGTTGCCGGTACCATCGCCGCCATGTCCAACAACAACAGAGGCATTGCAGGCATTGCCCCCAACGTCAAAATCATGAGCATCAAAGCTCTGGGCGGCCCGTGTGGCGGGGGTGGAAGTTACGGCATTCTCAACGGTCTGCTTTATGCCGTAGACAATGGTGCCAAAATTGTAAATATGAGCCTGGGAGGATACTTTCACTCCCGTATTGCCGCCTCCATTTATCAACAGCTCAGTGACAAAGGCATCCTGATTATCGCTGCTGCTGGAAATCACGCTCATGACAACGACAGCCGTTATCGCTCCTATCCGGCAAGCTATCCTTTTGACGGAATTATCAGTGTTGCAGCCAGCGATCAGAATGACCATTTGGCTGACTTTTCAAACTACGGCGCGCATAATGTCGATCTGGCCGCACCAGGTGTACAGATCCTTAGCACAGTTCCCTCAGGGGATGGTAACATTCCAGAAGATGCGTACGTTTCAAAGAAAGGCACCTCCATGGCCGCTCCGGTCGTCACAGGCGCAGCCGCCTTGTTGCTTGCCAATAACCCTGATCTGACCAATTTGCAAATCAAACAAATGCTGATGAACAGCGTGAATAAAGTACCGGCCCTTGAAGGCAAAGTCGCAAGCGGTGGTCGTTTGAACATCGACAACGCCCTGTCACAAAGAGTACCGCGTCAACACCCCCCAGCGCGTCGAGCACGAGAAAGAGACAAAGAAGCTTCCGGTTCCGTCGGGGGCATTCGCATCTTTGACAACCGCAGCAATCAGCCGAAATGGTAGGTTTTTACTTGCATCCGCCCTTGTGAAATCGCAATATCTGGACTTACGGGATTTTTTCATAGGGCTTTAATATATGAACATCGGGCATACAGGCAGCATTCGAAAGATCAGCTTTCGGTTCAGCTTGTTAATGGGCATGTGCGTGCTGGCACATCAACCATCAATGGCGCAAACGAACACCTTTGATCCGTTTGCCCCCACAGCAGTTGCCCCGACAGAACCAACAGCCGTGCCAACAGCCCCCACACCAGTTGCACCCAAGCTACCGCCGCGCCCAGCGCCTATGCCTGAACCTGTCGTGGCAGAACCGATTGCGCCTGCCGCAGCCCCCGAACCCGTTATGGCAGAACCGGTGGTGACAGCCGAGCCTGTGACACCACCTGCGTCAGTTGAAACAACACCAGCGAGTGAGCCATCTTCTTCCTTCTTTGATCGCCTTGGGAAGCTGTTTGAAGACGACGAAGAAGAACAACAGAAGAAAGTGGAAGAAAAGCCAGAGCCCGAAGTTGTTAAGGAAGAACCTGTTCAGCAACCCGAAATCGCCACACCACCCAAGCCAGAACCTGTTGTGGAAAAATCTAGGGTGGTTGAGGTTAAACCCGCTGCGCCTGTTGCTCCGGTTGTTCCAAAATCTGTTGCAGCCCCAAAACCAGAGCCCGCACCAGTTTTGCCAACGGTGGCTGCTGATCAAAACAACACCGATCCGTTCGCCAGCACCAGCGTCGCCCCGCATTTACCAACGGCACCACAGGCGGCCCCTACTGTGCCTGCACAAATCGTTCAACAGCCTGAACCCGTCATCATCAAAGTGCCGGAACGCCGGATGGTTGTTGCACCAGAACCAGCACCAACGCCGGAGCCAACCACCAAACCCGTTATAGAAACTGAGACAGAAGTCGTTAAACCTGTCGAGCCACCGAAAGAGGAAAAAGCGGTTGTTGCCGAACAGGCACCAGTACAAGAAGAAGACAGCCCGTCTTTCTTTGAACGCTTAGGCAATCTCTTTTCCAGTGAACCGGAAGAGCCAAGCCCTGTTGTTGAAACGGCAAAACCAATCAAAGAAATTGAACAGATACCAGAACCTGCAGCTAAGCCTGAGCCCGAAACGTATCAGGTTGTTGAAGATATTGAATATGAACTGCCGGGTGAGCCTGAAGAAACCACCCTTGTCGAAGCCAAACCTGAACCGGTCCCAGACGTAAAAGCTGAACCCGTTGCAGAGCCCGAGCCTGTGCCGGAAGTGGTCGAAAAAACCGTTCCAGAACCCGTTGAAGAACCTGTCGCACCCGCGCAACCGACAGAGCTTGTCAAACAGGTTGAACCGGAAACCCTCGCCCCTGAAACAGACACCACCGATACCCCCGGCTTCTTTGAGCGTATCGGGAAAATGTTAAGCAGTGAAGAAACCAAGGCAGCATCAGAAAAAATCACAGAAGCTGAACCTGCGGCCCTTGAGCCATCCCTGATTGAAGCAGCAAAACCGACGCCATCGGCAGAACCGTTTGATCTGGGCGCGGTTGCCCCCAATACACCTGTGGAAGCTCCAAAGGCCGTCAGTCCGATTGAACCGGCAAAACCGAAAGCAGAAACACCGAAATCCACGGGTGGCTTCTTTAACTTCCTGACAGGCGGTGATGATCCCGAACCCAGCAATGCCGAATTGGTACAACCGGAAGAGCGCGTGATCGTTGTTGAACCAGAACCAACCCCCGAGCCTGCCGTTGTGGTCGAAGAAAGAACACCGCGTCCCCTGATCGCCAAAACCATCAAGGAAGAGCCCGGTTTCTTTGAAAGCATCGGCAATTTCTTCTCCTCGCCATTCTCTTCAGAGAACGACAAAAAAGAAAAAGCTCAGACTGTAAACCCAGCACCTGCTGTTGAGGCCCCAAAACCTGAAGAAGTCACGCCACCTGAGCCGCCCAAACCCGTGGATCCAAGACTGGTTCAGGCAAAATTAGGATTGGGTCGTGACATCAAGCTGGGACAAAGTGACAATGATCTCAGCCGTCAGGCACGCTGCTTTACCAAAAACCGCGGCACCGTTGCCTATTGCCTGACGCCAACCCGTTGGCCTGTTGAGATTGCCACCCATTTTGATGTTTCCACCCACCTTTATAAAGGCGCACAAGGCATTACCCAATATGACGGAGATATCGCCACCCGCCTGTTTACCCTGTTTAATGAAAGTGGATTTGACGACATTATCGCTTATTATGAAAAAGCTTACGGTCCGGCCACCAACCAGTTTGTGCGAAAAACACGTACCTTTAGAAAAGGCTATCTGGATAACCCAACCTACGTCTGGCGCAAGGAAAACACAGACGAAGGGCTGACAGAAGTTTTTGAGATTAGAAAGATCGCAGACACACGCGGCGGCGTTCCTGATCTCCAGCGCGGGTCCGTGCGGGTTTATTTCGAAGGATCACGCGAAATTTTCGCCCTGACATCCGATCTGGATTACATGGATCTAAATTAAAAAAAGCCCCTGAGACCGTATCATCTCAGTGGCTTTTTCTTGTTTTCTATCGACTTTTAAGAAGCCGCTTTGGCCAGGCGTTTGCGCTGACGCAAGGACATAACCGTTTTACGACCATCGCCTGTTGGCTGATAGAAAGTGGTCATTTCGTTCTGCGCGTTCAGCCAGATTTGAAGCGCCTTGTCATCTTCTTCATTGATGCTGAAAGCGTCGAAACCGCAACGGTGCATCAACAGAATTTGATCACGAAGCACATTGCCAACAGCGCGCAATTCACCATCAAAATTGTGACGTTCACGCAGCAGGCGGGCATAGCTGTAGGCACGACCATCAGTGAAAGCGGGGAATTCCAGTTCAATCACCTGGAAGAAAGACAGGTCTTCCAGAATGTGTTCAGGATTTTCATCACTATTGAGATGAATACCGATCTGGGAAGAACGGGCCAGCAATGTTTCGCGTTCCGCATTCCACCGGGTCAAAGAAACGATGATATCACCTTCAGGCAACGCTTCGTCGTCATCAACTTTTGTCCAGACGTCAACGATGACCAGATTATTCTTAACGAGTGCCATAGAGTGCCTCCTTAAATGGGGTTTCGCCAACGCGATCCAAAGCTTCCAGGAATGTTTCCTCCGGACTGTTACGCAAGCCCAGATAAACATTGATAATCGTTTCTACCGCATCGACCACTTCGTCAGAGGACAGACCCGCACCGATGATTTTGCCAACCTTGGCATTTTCGTCCGCACGACCACCCAAAGTGATCTGATAGAATTCCTTGTTTTTCTTTTCCAGACCCAGAATGCCGATATGACCAACATGATGGTGGGTACAAGCATTGATACAGCCAGAAATTTTCACCTGAATGTGACCAATATCATGCTGACGCTCCAACTCACCAAAACGTTCAGAGATACGTTGGGCCAGCGGGATAGAACGAGATGTGGCAAGCGCACAATAATCCATACCCGGGCATGTGATCAAATCGGTGATCAGACCAGAGTTCGGGTTCGCCAGGTTATATTCATCCAGTTTTTGCCAGACTGCATAAAGATCATCACGCTTCACATGCGCCAGAACCAGGTTCTGTTCATGTGTGGATCGGATTTCACCAAAGCTGAACTGATCTGCCAAGTCGGCAACCGCATCCATTTGCGTATGGGAAATATCACCCGGAATGCCGCCAACCGGCTTCAATGTGATATTTACGATGGCGTAGCCTTGTTGCTTATGTTCACGCACATTATTTTTCACCCAATTTGCAAACTTCTGATCTGAGCCAACTTTTTCTGAGAAAGAAGAACTCAGAGCCGGCAAGACTTCAAAGGCAGGTGGGTTGAAATGCGCCTGAATTTCAGCGATCTCTTCAGCAGGCAAATGCAGCGCACTGTCGCGGATTTCTTCCCACTCTTTTTCCACCAGCTCGCCGAATTTTTCCGCGCCGATTTCATGAACAAGAATTTTGATCCGGGCCTTATATTTATTGTCACGACGACCAAACTGGTTATAGACGCGCAGGACGGCTTCCAGATACGACAGCAGGTCTTCTTTCGGCAAGAACTCACAGATGGTTTTGCCGATCATGGGCGTGCGGCCCAAACCGCCACCAACCTTGACCTCAAACCCAAGCTCGCCGGTTTCATCACGACGGATGCGCAGACCGATATCATGGATACCAATTGCCGCACGGTCGTTTGATGCGCCGGTTACCGCCATCTTGAACTTACGTGGCAGGTAGGTGAATTCAGGGTGCATGGTTGACCACTGACGGATGATCTCACACCAGGGGCGCGGGTCTTCCAGTTCGTCAAAAGACGCACCAGCGTACTGGTCGGTTGTGGTATTACGGATACAGTTGCCACTGGTCTGGATAGCGTGCATCTGGACTTTGGACAGGTCTTTCAGGATATCCGGAATATCAACCAGCTTGGGCCAGTTGAACTGGATGTTCTGACGTGTGGTAAAGTGACCAAAGCCTTTATCATAATTGCGCGCAATATAAGCAAACTGACGCATTTGGGCAGAATTCATGGTCCCGTAAGGCACGGCGACACGCAACATATAAGCGTGCAATTGCAGATAAACACCGTTCATCAGACGCAATGGACGGAATTCTTCTTCACCCAGTTCACCACTTAAGCGGCGGTTTACCTGGTCACGAAACTGTTCGATACGTTCATCAACAAGCTGCTGATCATAATCGTCATATTTATACATGGATCAGAATTCCTTTATTTAACCTGATTGCCAAGGTCTGGACGTATAGACGGTCCGGTCGTGCGAATCTGTTCACGGTAACGCACCGGAACGATTTTGCCTTCGACTTCATCGACATCAATAAGATATGGGCCAACAACAAGAAGCTGGTTTGCATCATCAGATGCCTGTGCCAAAAGTTTGTCCCCGTTTTCACCACTTTCTACGCTGGCAGCCTCGCAAATGGAGGAATTCCACTGGCCGTCCTTGTCATAAAAAACCGCCAGACCATCATCCAGACGATTGGCTGTAACGACTTGCTTCGTCATGCTTTTAAGCCTCTATCCTTAAATTTTCTTTCTCGCGCTGTGCGCCTAACTGCACCCTATATGATCCTTTCAAACTAATTAGTCAATATTTTTTGTTATTTATTTTTATACTACAATTTTTGAATGTTAATATTATTTTCAACTCTAAACGCATAAGAAACTTGATTAATGGATCATTTTATATGAATCTAAAACCTACCCTTAAGGATAAATACTGAGGACCGTTTTTCGTGAGCCAGAACACAATCTATCTTGTCGATGATGATCAAGACCTTCTCGACTATCTTGCAACGGCAATGACTAATGACGAACGCAAGGTCGTTACCTACCCGTCGGCAAAACAGTTTTTAGATCAGGTAGACGATATCTCCGGGAACGGCTGCGTCGTTCTGGATGTCAACATGCCAGAAATGTCAGGTCTGGAACTGCAGGAAAAACTCAACCAGATGAAATTCTCTCTGCCCGTTGTCTTCCTGACAGCCCATGCAGAAGTCCCCATGGCCGTGAAAGCCATGCAGGCAGGTGCTGTTGATTTCATTCAAAAACCGGTCCAGCCCGATGAACTTTCCGCTTGCGTGGAACGCGTTATGAACACACCGCAAACCAACCTGCCTTCTGCGGAAGAAGCAGAAGTGGTGAAAAAGACAGTATCAGAATTGACACCGCGTGAACGTGAGGTGATGAACCTGATTGTTCAGGGGGCCTCTAACAAAGAAGCAGCGCAATCGCTGGACATCAGCCCGCGCACGGTTGAAATTTACCGCGCAACCGTCATGCGCAAAATGGATGCCCCTAACCTTCCTGATCTGGTTCGCAAAGCCATTGCGATTGGAATGTAATCCAAAATGAAACTGCTTTTCATCCTTGCCTGCGCCCTTGGCATATTCATGACAGGAGCCGCACAGGCCGGGAAAAATGAAAAACTTGTCTTTGGATCCATCCACTTCCCACCCTACACAATTGTAGAAGATGACAAATCTTTAAGCGGCTTTGATGCGGAACTTGTAATTGAAGGCTTTAAACGTCTGGATATTCCGGTCGAAATTAAAATCTTCCCATGGAAGCGGGTGATCCAGCAAGCAGAAAATGGGGAAATCACGGGTGCTATTTCCTGCAGCCCGCGGCCGAAAAAATTCTACATCACCCAACCGACTAGCCGGGCAACCGATGCTTTTTTCTTTCTAAATGATTTTGATTTCGAAAAACACCCAATTGCAACAGTTTCGGACCTGCGTAACTCCCCAGACCTCACAGTAGGCGGGGTTAACGGTTATAAACACCTGCAATTGCTGGAAAGCAAGAATATCCAATACGATTCTTCCCCCGATGATGACACCGGGTTCAAGAAACTGTTTGCTGGTCGAATTGACATTTTCCTGACCATTCAGGAGTTTGGCAATTATACGCTGAAACAGCTGGACCTCAGCGATATGGCGACTTCGATTCCCCTTCGGACCAAACGCTATCATCTCTGCATCAGCAAAGCCTGGCCCGGGGCGAAAGAAATCCACGAAAAATTCGATCAGGTGCTTAAAGAAATGCGTGAAGACGGCACATACGACAAAATCCACGCGAAATATAAATAATCCGCGCCTTTTCTCACCATATTACTTGACATTCGCCCCCCTAAAATGCGATTTCACGCTGTCCAAGTCTACTGCTTAGACGCCCCTTTGAAATTCTTGTAAAGAGACGAGCGAAAGATGCATCCCTATCGCACACATAAATGTAACGAACTGCGCACTGAAAACGAAGGTGAAGTGGTTCGCCTATCCGGCTGGATTCACTCCAAACGTGACCACGGCAACCTGCTGTTCATTGACCTGCGTGACCACTATGGCATGACGCAATGTGTGATCGACGTTTCTTCCGATCTCTTTAAAATCGCAGAAAGCGCACGTGTTGAAAGCGTCCTGACTGTGACAGGTAAAGTAGTGAAACGTACTGCTGAAACCATCAACCCAGATTTCCCAACCGGTGAAATCGAAGTCTATATGGACGAACTGATCCTCGAATCAGCTTGTGAAGTTCTGCCGATGCAGGTTGCAGGTAACGAAGAAGCCGGCGAAGAAATCCGCCTGCGCCACCGCTTCCTTGATCTGCGCCGTGAACAGTTGCACAACAACATCATCCTGCGCTCCCAGGTGATCTCTGAAATCCGTCGTCTGATGACCGCACAGGATTTCATGGAAATCCAGACACCGATCCTGACGGCGTCTTCACCTGAAGGTGCCCGTGACTATCTGGTGCCTGCGCGGAACCACCCGGGCAAATTCTACGCCCTGCCACAGGCACCGCAGCAATTTAAGCAGCTGCTGATGGTGTCCGGCTTTGATAAATACTTCCAGATTGCCCCATGCTTCCGTGATGAAGATGCGCGTGCTGATCGTTCACCGGGTGAATTCTATCAGCTCGACTTCGAAATGGCTTATGCCACACAGGAAGATGTCTTCCAGGCGATTGAGCCGATCATGCATGAGATCTTCACCAAATTTGGTGGCGGTCGCGAAGTAACGCCAATGCCGTTCCCACGCATTCCGTACAAAGAATCCATGCTGAAATATGGTAACGACAAGCCAGATCTGCGTAACCCGCTGATCATCACGGATACAACCGAACCTTTCCGTGGTTCTGACTTTGGTCTGTTTGCCAAACTGGTGGATCAGGGCAACGTTGTTCGCGCAATCCCGGCACCAGGTGCTGCGGGTCGTCCACGTTCCTTCTTTGACAAGCTCAACAACTGGGCACGTGATGAAGGCAAAGGTGGCCTGGGTTACATTGCAATCGCTGAAGACGGCACGCAAAAAGGCCCAATCGCCAAGAACCTTGGTGACGAGCGTGTTCAAGCTATCCTGGATGCTTGTGGTCTGGGCAATGGCGATGCGGTCTTCTTTGTTTGTGGGAAAGAACATGACGCAGCATCATTTGCTGGCGTTGTTCGTACCCGCGTTTGTGACGAGTTGGAACTGCTGGATGAAAACAAGTTCAACTTCTGCTGGGTTGTTGACTTCCCAATGTACGAACTGAACGAAGACACCGGCAAGATCGACTTCTCTCACAACCCGTTCTCTATGCCACAAGGCGGCATGGAAGCACTGGAAAACATGGACCCGCTTGAAATCCTGGCATGGCAGTATGACATCGTATGTAACGGTATTGAGCTGTCGTCCGGTGCGGTTCGTAACCATAAGCCAGAGATCATGTACAAAGCCTTTGGTCTGGCGGGTTATGACGCTGATGTTGTTGAAAAAGAATTTGGCGGCATGCTGCGTGCGTTTAAATTTGGTGCGCCGCCACACGGTGGCTGTGCCCCGGGTATCGACCGTATGGTTATGCTGCTGGCTGATGAGCCAAACATCCGTGAGGTTATCGCCTTCCCGATGAACCAGCGTGCAGAGGACCTTCTAATGCAGGCACCTTCAGAAGTATCCATTGAGCAGCTGCGTGAACTGCACATCAAGCTCAACCTGCCAAAAGAAAAAGTAAAAGTGGAAAAATCAGAAGATAGCGCCGAAGCTTCTGAATAAGAATAATTCCAAAAATTAATAATAAATTAAGATCGCGCGGTCATCATAATTGGTGACCGCGTTATCTTTTATAAGGCGAGAAAAAAATGACTAATAAAAACAAGCCGACCCCCTACGTATGTCTTTTCATTTCCACATTCATGCTCAGTGGCTGTGCAGCCCCTCCTGCCCTGCAGGTGCTGTCTTTTGCCCTTGATGGAATTTCGTATATCGCAACGGACAAATCCGTTGCTGATCATGGACTCTCTGTGGTTGCCCAACGCGACTGCAAGATGCTACGCACCCTTCAGGGTGAAGAAATCTGTCAGAAAAATGAGCCTGAAAGTGATGAAATACTTACGCAGGCACAGATTGATCCTGCAGAACCGAACGCACTAGCGGAATAGTAATTTTCCGCTTCTGTGACAGGGATTGTCGATCAATCTCAGCGACCAGTGTCCTGGCCTGATCAAAGGATCGTTCCATGCGTGACAGCATGTAAGCACTGACGTCCGGTTCAATCTGTAACTGGCGATCAGAAAACAGCTTGATCACGACCGCCTCCATCAGGCGATCATCGGGCTGCCCGATCTCAATGGCGGGGGCTGTACCCATGCGCGAACGTAAATCAGGTAAGTTCACCTGCCAATCTGCAGGTGCAGATTTGGATGTAATCAGAATCTGCGCACCATTTTCCTTGGCGAAGTTATAAAGATGAAACAGCGCCTGTTCATGGTTTGCGAGAATACCGTCAATGTCATCCACCACGCCTGTGGTTGCTTGCCCCATCTGGGCATATGGGTCATTATCAGCCAAATCCAGCAGGACGGCACCTGTAGCCTGCCTGAACACTTCCGCCAGATGGGTCTTGCCGCAGCCCGCTTCACCATAGATCACCAGGAAGGGTGACGGCCAGTCCGGCCAGCGATCCAGCCACTGCACAGCCTGTGTGTTACAGTCACTCACCAGAAAATCGTCGCCCGACATGGACGGGCGAAAATCAAAATTCAGCGGCAGTTGCGGGTTCTGACTCACGGATGGGTTACTCGGACTTCTGTTTTGGTTGGCCGGAATATAGCGCACTTTCCAGATATTGCGAGAGGGCAAATCGCACCAATACTCCAATTACTGCGGCGACAGGCACTGCCAACAAAACGCCTGTAAATCCGGCAAAGCTGCCGCCTGCCATCAAGGCAAAGATCACCCAGACCGGATGCAAACCAACTTTTTCCCCCACAAGCTTGGGTGTCAGGAAATTACCTTCCATCACCTGACCAATGGCAAAAACACCCGCCACCAGCGCGATTTGCGTCGGATCACTAAACTGCACGACCGCAATGGCGATAGAGACCCCAAAGCCGACGATGGAGCCGAAATAAGGAATAAAAGAGATCAACCCCGCACCCAAACCAACCAACAGACCGAATTCCAGCCCCAGAATCGTCAGGCCTATGGCGTAGAAGGTGCCGAGGATAAAGCAGACACTTGCCTGCCCACGTACAAACCCGGCCAGAGTTTGATCAATCAACACAAACTGTTCACGGATCACCGGGGCATGTTTGACCGGAAGCCAGCCATTGATGCGCGCCACCAGCAAATCCCAGTCACGCAGCATGTAAAAGGTCACAAGGGGCGTCAGCACGAGAATAGAGATCACATCAAACAGGGCCGCCCCGCCACTGATCAGACGCTGGAAGATTTTGGCCGTCACATTAAATGCATGTTGAGCAAAAGAGGCAGCCGTTGCGCCGATCTCTTTCAAATTACTTTCAGACACGCCGGAAAACAGCTGGTTGATGACCGGTTCACTTAAAGAACGCAGATGATCCAGATAAGTCGGCACACGGCCCGCAAACCCAACGATCTGGCTGGTCAGGATGGGCAGAATTGCCGACAAAAGCCCCAGGGTGACGATAAAGAAAACAACTGTGATCACACTGGTTGCCCAGGTGCGCGATAGGCCCCATTCTTCCAGCTTATCTGCCACCGGATCAACGAAGTAAGCAACCAGCATCCCCGCAATAAACGGAGTCAGCACATCATGCAGCACATAAAGCAGTGCGATAAAGACAAGAAGGCCAATTCCCCAGATTTGTAACTGTCGTGTCGCCGTCATTTAACTGTTCCCATTTGCCTGACCAACTGTGATACCCCATTGATAGAGATAGATTGTTCCAGACAGCAAGGTGGTCATCGCTGTGACAAAAACCAAACCATCCACAAACAACTCCATCCCGTCAACCTGCAAACCATGCACGCCCAGCACACTGGACGCCAGTAAAATCTGAAAGGTTGTATTAATTTTACTGCTAAGGTTCGGTGCCATTTCGAGTTTGTGGGTCAGAACCTCGATCAAAAAGGCCCCTACCACAATGGCCAAGTCGCGAAATACCACCATAATTACCAGCCACAGGGGCAGGAAATCCTGAACGCCCAAGATCACAAACACACTGACCAGCATCAGCTTGTCCGCAATCGGGTCAAGAAAAGCGCCGATCTTGGTAAAAGCGTTTAACTTCTTTGCCAGATACCCGTCCAGCCCGTCACTGATCCCGGCAATGACAAAGACCCAGAAGGCCCAGTCCAGCTTGTGGATCAGCACCAGCCACACCATGAACGGCACGGCAATGATACGCCCCAATGTGATGATATTGGGGATATTCAGCCAGAAGACCTGACTCACGAACGGCTTCCCTCACCCAGATTGACCAAAGCCCAGCTTTCGCCCTGCACGGTCAAATCAAGGTCAACCTGACGCAAGGACCCGATTAATTGTTCCAGGTTGCCAATATAATGCAAATTCAGCTGCACCGTATCACGTGACAACAGGGCCAGTTCGGTACGTCGAACAACCGCCACCGTGCCCAGTCGTTTTTTCACATTGATCCATTCCTGCAGATTGCCAATGGTCAGATTAACAGGCAGCACATCAGCCACACCAAATTGCAGCAGATTATCCTGTTTCCAGGCTTCTTCAATGCCTTCGGATACCAGCATAGCAACCCGTTTCAAAAAAGCACCTGACGTTTCATTTTCAAGAGCAGTGATGCCGAGGTTTGTGGACCGTCCTGCATTTTTGCCGCCAATGCGGTTCACCACAAGGTCAATATCGGTTGGTTCCCCCGCAGTGTTGCGTCCGACCACAACCAATTGGGCAACCAACACGCCATTTACATCATAACGCGTCGCCATATTCTGCAAGGCTGCCTGATCCCCCGTTGCAGCCTGCTGTGCAGAAAGGCCGGAAATATCAGCCAGATCCCCCAATGGCAAGGCAATCGGCACCAGGCCGTTGTTCAAAGACAAGGAACTCCAGGCCGCGCTCCAGGGGTTTGGTTCATCCCAGAGGGACAGTTGTCCCGCATCATCAAAAAGCGGCAGAACCAAAACTGGCTTACTGATGGTTTCTGCAAAAGGAATGCCGCGCGCTTTCAACAGATTACGAATCGCATCCGGCTTAAAGTGATAGGTCAATGTGGCCAGATAGCGCACAGCCGATGTTTTTTCACCAGAAACCGAAAAATCACGGATATATTGCGGTTGATTGGCAGGTTCCACCCAGGGCAGGAAATCTTTATCTGCGCGCAGGGTCAAACGTTTCAACAGAATTTCAAAAGCACGGTTTTGACCGTCGCGTAGGGCCTGTTTACGTGCCTTTGTCACATTTTCCGCTGTGACATCCACATAAACCCCACTGATTTCGAACGGGCTTGCCGCATTTGCCCCGATTATCCCTAAAAACAGGGCAGAAATCACCACCATAAAACCGAATAACTGTCGCATTTTCTTATCATCTTTTGTCGTTTATCAACGCATATGACTGTTTTGCCCTGTTTTTCCAAACGATGCAAGGTATTGGCACCTAAGGACCCATTTCGTCATAAAACCATCATCACATCAGACTTGACTACCGCAGCGCAACATGGGACTATCGCAATGCAACATAAAAAGGAACTTTGCCATGAAAATGAGTGTAACACCTAAAGAAATTGCAGAACATCTGATTGACGAACTTGGTCACCAGCAAGCGATCGAAGCTTACCGTCATCACCTGAGCCGTTGCCGCGATTCCGAAACACAAGGGATCTGGACAAATATCGGTCAGGTTCTCGAATCGATCAATCCTGCGGAAAAGCGTCACTAAAAACGCGACACAATGTTGTAATGGACCAATCCTCCCCCCCTTTTTTGGGGTTCGGTTCATACATCAAGACAGCCGATAGAAACTTATTTCCATAAAGCAGCGCCACAGCGCGTTTTCTTCGTTGCAAACAAACTGTAATTCAGTATGTTCGGGGCGTTCAACATCCTGTATGTTGGACGCTCTTTTTACGTCCCACCAGAAGAAGGTTTAGGTCATGTCCGATCAAAAAGGTCTCACCTATAAAGATGCAGGCGTTGATATCGATGCCGGTAACGATTTGGTCGATGAGATCAAACCACTTGCGAAATCCACAAAACGTGCTGGCGTCATGGACGGCCTTGGCGGATTTGGGGCGTTTTTTGACCTGCGCGCTGCTGGCTATCAGGACCCGGTCCTTGTTTCCGGCACCGACGGCGTGGGCACAAAATTGAAAGTCGCCATTCTGGCCGACAAACATGACACCGTTGGTATCGACCTTGTGGCAATGTGCGTGAACGATCTGGTCGTTCAGGGTGCCGAGCCACTGTTGTTTCTTGACTACTACGCGACAGGCAAGCTCGATGTGGCTGCCGGGCGCGACATCATCAAAGGCATTGCAGAAGGCTGTAACCAGGCTGGCGCTGCCTTGATCGGCGGGGAAACCGCTGAAATGCCGGGCATGTATAGTGAAGGTGACTATGACCTTGCGGGTTTCTGCGTTGGCGCGGTTGAACGCGGCGAAGAACTGACAGGGGCAAACGTCAAAGAAGGCGACGTTGTTCTGGGTCTGGCGTCCAACGGTTTGCATTCCAACGGGTTCTCTCTGGTGCGCCGTGTTGTGGAAGCAGCTGGCCTTGATTACGCGCAACCTGCGCCGTTCGACAGCAGCCGTAACCTGGCAGAAGCTCTGCTGGACCCAACAAAAATTTACGTTAAATCCACACTGGCTGCGATCAAAGCAGGCGGCGTGAACGCATTGGCTCACATCACAGGCGGTGGTCTGGTTGAAAATATTCCACGTGTCCTGCCAGACGGTCTGGGTGTGGATATCGATGCTTCCACATGGAAGCTCCCGGCTGTCTTCAGCTGGCTGGCCGAAGCGGGCGGCATTGCCAACAACGAACTGGCGCGTACCTTTAACTGCGGCATCGGCATGTGTGTGATCGTAGATGCAGATAAAGTCGATGCGCTGACCAAAGTTCTGGAAGACGGTGGCGAGAGCGTCACCAACATCGGGACGGTTGTAAAGCGTGATGCAGGTGAACTGGTTGAAATCTCAGGTATCGAGACATGGCAAAATTAAGAGTCGCCGTTCTCATTTCCGGCAGTGGCAGTAACCTTCAGGCCCTTTTGGACATGTGCGGGGATGAAAATTCCCCGGCTGAGATCGTGCGCGTCATTTCAAACGTACCAAGCGCTTATGGGCTGGAACGTGCGAAAGAAGCGGGCGTTTCCACTATGGTCATTGACCATAAGAAATATGATGGCCGCGAAGCCTTTGAAGATGCGCTGCATCAAGTGCTCGATAGCGAAAATATCGAACTGATCTGTCTGGCTGGATTTATGCGTCTGTTGACCGACGGCTTTGTGCAGAAATGGAAAGATCGCCTGATCAACATCCACCCTGCCCTGCTGCCGTCTTTCAAAGGCCTGCATACCCACGAACGTGCCATCGAAGAAGGCGTGAAGTTCCACGGCGCGACCGTGCATTACGTGCGCCCGGCCATGGATGAAGGCCCAATCATCGTTCAGGCCTGCGTTCCGGTCATGCCGAACGATACCCCGGAAGACTTGGGTAAACGCGTTCTGAAACAGGAACATAAGATTTATCCCCTCGCCCTGAAACTGATTGCGGAACGCAAGGTGCGCGTTTCCGGCGAGAAAGTCGTTTATAACGGCGTGGATAATCTGATGGACAGCGTGATCAACCCGGAAGGCTGATCTTTAAAGCTTGAATATTTTCTCCCTCCAACACACTTTAACTAAAGAGTTTGTGTTGGAGGAAGAATGTTAATCGCACCGATCCCTGAAAATGAAGCCGAACGGCTTAAATCACTGGAAGATATGGATATCCTCTCCACCGCGCGTGAAGGAGATTTGGACCGTATTACCCGGCTTGCACAACAGTTCTTTGATATAGAAATCGCGCTAATCTCCCTCATCGACAAGGACCGCCAGTGGTTTAAATCCCGCGTCGGGCTTGATGCGACAGAAACAGGGCGTGATATCTCTTTTTGCGGTCACGCCATCATGGAAGACCGTGTTCTTCTGGTCGAAAATGCATTGGAAGATAGCCGTTTTGCCGATAATCCACTGGTCACAGGCGGGCCAGAAATCCGCTTTTATGCCGGACACCCACTGACAAACGCCGAGGGCTTTCGCATCGGTACGCTGTGTATGATTTCGCCAGAAGCAAGAAAGTTCAGCCTTGGCGACCAAGATGCCTTAAAAGATTTTGCGCGCCTCGCCGAACTGGTCATGGAAAACCGATCTTTAAGCGAAACACAAGCTGCACTTTTGAAAAAGCTCAAGAATGCCGAACGCGATAACCTGATTGATCCGCTGACAGGCCTTTGGAACATGCAGGGCTTCGATTTGTTTTATGAGCGGGAGTCCGAGCGTACGTATGACGAGGATAAATCTTTCGCCGTCGGCCTTATTAATCTGGATCAGGCCCAACAGGTCAAAGAAGAGTTTGGCGACGAACTGCTGGAAGAAGTCATCAAACACGGCGCGAGCGTGCTGGTTTCTGCCACGCAAGTCTATGATACGGTCGCAAAGTTCGATGATACCACCTTCATCATCATCATCCCTGATGTGCTGGAAACCGATCTCAACAAAACCGCCCAAAAAATCGTGCGCACCTTCAAAGAAAACGACAAGTTCACCCTGTCTAACGGCGAAAGCGCCTTTGGGGCCAGTGTGGGGATTACGTTTGTGTCTTCATCACTTAAGGCTGCAGACTTAAAAGCCAGCGTCCTGAACCAAGCCCAATCCGCCCTCCATCAAGCCATTGAAAAAGGCGGAACGCAAGCTGTGATCAACAATATGGATGATCAGGTTTTGAAGAGTTTGTCTTTGAGCTGACGCACCTCACGCCTTCCACCCTGATGGCGCAACACGTGCCCCATGACGAATTGAGTGGTGTGCAGGGATGAGGGCAGTCTCCAAACAACAAAAAACGGCGCCTCCCCTTTGGGAAGCACCGTTTTTCTATTCGTCAGGTATCTGAAAGATCAGATTAGCCAACCAGTTCGCATTTGGAGAAGAAATAAGCGATTTCTTCTGCAGCGGTTTCTGGGGCGTCAGAGCCGTGAACACTGTTTTCCTGAACGTCGATAGCGAAATCTTTGCGGATTGTGCCTTCGTCAGCGTTTGCAGGGTTTGTTGCGCCCATGATTTCGCGGTTGGCGAGGATAGCGTTTTCGCCTTCCAGAACTTGTACAACAACAGGTTCGGACATCATGTACTCAACCAGTTCACCGAAGAAAGAACGCTCAGCGTGAACAGCGTAGAAGCCTTCAGCCTGTTTCTTTGTCAGGTGGATACGCTTGGAAGCAACAACGCGAAGACCTTTTTCTTCGAAACGTGCAACGATTTGACCAGTCAAGTTGCGACGCGTTGCGTCCGGCTTGATGATAGACAGTGTTTGTTCGATAGCCATAACAGGGTAGCCCCTTTAAATATATTGAATCTCTGTGAAGTCTCAAAACGCGAAGCCATGAGACAAAAGTGCGCGCCTTATACAGTGTCGAAACAAATATTGCAACTGCACAATTATTAAATCGAACTTTGATGGTGAATTGCCTAGAAAATATGCTAAAAGCTGGGCCATGTTACATATCAACGATCTGACATACCGCATTGGCGGGCGTATGCTGTTTGACCAAGCCACCGTTGTGGTTCCGGCGGGTCATAAGGTGGGGCTTGTGGGCAAAAACGGCACGGGCAAGTCCACTTTGTTTAAACTGATCCTGGAAGAGGTCTCTCCGGACGATGGCGTGCTCAGCGTTCAACGTCGTGCCCGTGTGGGACGAGTCGCACAGGAAGCCCCAACAGGCAATGACAGTCTAATTGATACCGTCTTAAAAGCCGATCTTGAGCGTGACAGCCTGTTAAAAGAGGCCGAGACTTGCATCGAACCAAACCGCATCGGGGAAATTCATGCCCGCCTCGCCGATATCGATGCTCATACCGCGCCTGCGCGCGCCGCCACCATTTTGGGTGGCCTGGGGTTTGATCACGAAGCCCAGCAACGCCCCTGTTCTGATTTTTCAGGCGGCTGGCAGATGCGTGTGGCATTGGCAGCCGCCCTTTTTGCCAAGCCTGATCTGTTGCTACTGGATGAGCCCACCAACCACCTGGACCTCGAAGCCGTCATGTGGCTGGAGGAATATCTGAAACGTTATCAGGGTACCATTCTGGTCATCAGCCACGAACGTACACTTCTAAATAATGTGGTGGATGAGATCATTCATCTGGAACATTGCAAGCTGACCCGTTATGGCGGCAATTACGATACGTTTGAGAAAACACGGCGCGAAAAGCTCGCCCTCGTCGCCAAGGCGCAATCCAAGCAACTGGCTCAACGCAAACACCTGCAAAGCTTTATTGATCGTTTCAAAGCCAAGGCAACCAAGGCCAAACAGGCCCAAAGCCGGGTCAAGATGCTGGAACGCATGGAACCTATTGCGTCTGTGATGGAGGAAAAGACCTATTCCTTCAACTTCCCGGACCCGGAACCGCTATCCTCCCCCCTGATTTCTATGGAAGACACAAGCGCAGGCTATGAGCCGGGCAAACCGATCCTGAAAAAACTGTCCCTGCGCGTCGATATGGATGACCGGATTGCACTTTTGGGGGCAAACGGCAATGGTAAATCGACCCTGATCAAACTGCTGTCGTCCCGCCTTGCCCCGCTGGAAGGACAGGTGCGTAAATCTTCCAAGCTGAAAATCGGCTATTTCGCCCAGCATCAGACCGATGAATTAAACGTCAGCAAGACCCCTTATGATCATATGGCTCAACTGATGCCTGATGCGGTGGAATCAAAAGTCCGTGCCCAGCTGGGCCGCTTTGGCTTTGAAGGCGATAAAGCAGATAGCAAGATCGAAAAACTATCAGGTGGCGAAAAAGCACGTCTTTTGTTTGCACTGATGAGCTTTGAAGCCCCGCATCTGATGTTTCTGGACGAACCGACCAACCACCTGGATGTGGATAGCCGCGAAGCTTTGGTTCAGGCTATCAACACTTATGATGGCGCTGTGGTGATGGTCAGTCACGATCCGCACTTGCTGGAACTGACCTGTGATCGTCTGTGGATCGTTGAAAATGGCGGCTGTCGTGCGTTCGAAGGTGATCTGGAAGAATATAAACGCCAGCTGATCGAAAGCCGAAAACCGGAAAAGAAAACACCTTCGTCAGGGGACCAAGGTTCAACCAACCAGAAAAAAGCCAGCCGTCAGGACCGCGCCGCCCAACGTGCTGCCCAGGCCCCATTGCGCAAAGCCGCGAAAGAGGCAGAGAAAAAGGTGGAAGCATTCACCGCAGAGAAAGAAAAGCTGGAAATCAAATTGGCTGATCCCAAAATATACGAAGGCCCGAGTGAGAAACTTCAGGCCCTGCAGATCAAATTAGGTGAGGTTAATTCCGCATTGGAAGAAGCCGAAATGGAATGGCTGGAAGCTGCAGAAGCGTTGGAAAATGCTGATTAAACAGTGGATTTCTTTGTCGCTTATGCATACTATATATAAATCAAAGAGTTAGTTTTAATTTCGAATTAATTTTATGAACTCTAATGTACGAGAAACAGAAGGCAAACCCATGCCTTCCAGAGGTGTCTCTGCTGGCACCATATATGTTGTCTGGGCACTGCTGTTATTGGCAGTGATTTTTGTCACGTTTCATATCCTGAAAAGTCAGAAACAGGACATTTTCGACAGGCACATCGAAAAAACCGGACAGATCTCACGCTTTTATGCGGAACATTTCAATGACACCGCCAGATATGCCGATGATTACATCAAAACCGTTCGCCGTATCTTTCTAAAAAATAATGACCTTAACGCCGTTCGCGACTATATGGCCGCCATTGCGCCCAACACCAACATTCTATCCCATATTACGATCATGGATAAAAATGCTGTTCCCATCCTGATCTCCAACGGGTTGAAAGAGCGCAAGATCAACCCCGGCACCCACGCACGTGATCGAACCTATTTCAAGCATCAAAAAGAACATTACGCCGAAGACCGTCCCTATTTTTCCGATGCGAAAAAGGGCCGCAACACCGGCCTGGTCACCATCCGACTGGTGCGCCCGATTGTTGACCGCAACGGGGACTTCAACGGCTTGATCTTTGCGGCGATCAAAGAAGAACAGCTTTTACAATTCTATGACCAACAGCAACTGGGCGATCAAAGCACAGCTTCCCTCGTCGGGATGGATAAACGCCTGCGGTTTCGCAAATCAGCCGAAGGGCTATTGGGCGTTGGTCAGGATATCTCTCAATCCCAATTGTGGGATAAAATCAAAGCATCACCCAGTGGCGTCTATAAACAAAAAAGCGTGGTCGATGGCATTACCCGCTATTGGGAATATAACCTGATCCCCGAATACGATCTTGTCGGCGTGATTTCTATTGCTGAAAGTGATCTTCTGAAAGAAACACA
The DNA here is from genome assembly GCF_033100395.1 of Terasakiella sediminum. Taxonomy (NCBI): domain Bacteria; kingdom Pseudomonadati; phylum Pseudomonadota; class Alphaproteobacteria; order Rhodospirillales; family Terasakiellaceae; genus Terasakiella; species Terasakiella sediminum. The sequence goes on from NZ_JAWLVJ010000012.1 coordinate 115,169, forward strand.
GGACACGCAGCAACAGACCCTGTTTATCGCTCTTCTCGCCGTTTTGGTGATCTGCGGGCTTTCATTTTCCGTCCTGCGCGGCATTAAAACGACCGAGCTTTACGCCGAAATTGGCAACCATATCAAGATGGAAGAAGAACTACGCCATGAAATGATGCTGGCAAAAAAGGCTCATGATGCCCAAAATGCCTTTTTGTCGCAGATGAGCCATGAGTTGCGCACACCACTGAATTCCATTCTGGGCTTTACCCAATTGTTGGCGCTGAACGGAAAAGACAATCTGGATGCCAAACAGCAAAATGCCCTGCAACATATCAATGAAAGCGGTACCTATCTGCTGGAACTGATTGAAAAGGTTCTGGATTTTGGTCAAATCCAGTCAGATGGCGTTGAGATTATCACCGAAAATGCGGAACTCGGTCCGCTTCTAAAAGACAGCCTGCGCATGATCAAAACCCGCATGCGCGACAAGCAGATCAAGCTACATAAATCCTATGACGGACTGGAACAGCAATTGGTCCAGGTCGATGAAACCCGCACCAAGCAGATTTTGCTCAACCTGCTGTCCAATGCGGTTAAATATAATGTGGAAGGCGGCAGCGTCGCCATCGAACTGGTGGAAACAGAAGATGACCACATTCGCGTCAAAATCAGAGACACGGGCATTGGTATTTCAGAAGAACACCAACCGTTTCTTTTTGAACCTTTCAAACGCTTGGGTCAGGAAAACAGTACCATTGAAGGCACAGGTGTCGGCCTGACCATCTGCAAACATCTGTGCGAGCGCATGGATGCCAGATTGGGTTATAAAAGCGAAGAAGGTGTCGGCAGCACATTCTGGATCGATCTTAAAAAAGCACGGAGCTAAAACAGATTATTCAAACCGAATATTCTTCACCCAACCCAAGCTCATGACCTTGCTATCATCACTGTCGGCTGAAATGGCAATTTGATAGGGTTTGTTGGCAGGCTCGCCAAAAATCCGTTCATAATCTTTGGCGACATCGACTTGCTGTTCAAACCACTGGCCGTTCGAAGTACCTGCTTTTTGTAACGCAATCAACGCCCCTGCACTTTTAAGATACGGGCTTTCAATGATCGCACCCGGTTCTTCATCCCCGCCCCAGACGTAGGAGATCACGCGGCCCGGTGTATCTTCCCCTTTAAAGGCCACGACCAGATCACGTGTAAAACGTTCCCAGAATCCTGCACGTTCATAATCAAAGGGAAAACTGACATATAAAGCAAGGGAACGATCATCCTTGCCCTTCACACTTAAATCGGTGACAGGTACCGATTTATCCACCTTCCACGACCAGGACAATTTGGGGGTCTTAGCCAGATCAACATCCAGTGGCTTATAGAGCAAGGAAACACTTTCGTCACTGCCAACCACAATGGCGCCATCGCTTTGGGCGGCAAAGGTGTTGGGCTTTTTGCCGTCAAACAACAGTTCCAGCCATCCGGCCTCTTTCAGCAAAACATCTTTTGGCGCTTCCTGTGCAACAGCTGGTAAGGAAAAAACCATCCATCCGAAAAAAATAATCGCAATGCGCATTATCGTCTCCATATACACCACTTGACCGAGACGGGAGGATAGCAGGTTTTTGGATGATTCAAAACTTACCTATTTACTTGGACGTCACAAAATCTTAACCTCTCGGTCAATTTTATCCTAAAAGTCCCTATTTCATTTTGAACAAGAGAGAGACGATGAGCCAAGATCATCACATTGTTCTGGATGTCCACGAGCGCCCGACCCCGGGCTTATGGATCATTCTAAGTGCACAGCACCTGTTTGCCATGTTTGGCGCCACCATCCTTGTCCCCTTCCTGACAGGCCTGAACCCGTCGGTTGCGCTTGTCAGCAGTGGTGTTGGGACGCTTTTGTATATCATCTGCACACGCGGTAAAATCCCCGCCTATCTGGGCTCCAGTTTTGCCTTTATCGGCCCGATCATTGCCGCTTCACAAATTGAAGGCATCGGTTCAGCAGGCGCATTGGTTGGCTGTATTTCAGCGGGTCTGGTCTATGTAGCTGTCTCCATCCTAATCCATTTCTTTGGCGTCAAATGGCTGATGCGCCTTCTGCCGCCTGTTGTGGTAGGTCCGGTGATTATGGTCATCGGTCTGGGTCTGGCTTCCGTTGCCATCAACATGGCGATGAATGATCCCGCCACGCAGCAATATAGCACCCTGCATTTCGGAATTGCCTTGTTTACATTGCTGGTCACCATCCTGTGTTCTGTCTTCATGCGCGGTGTCTTTGCCCTGGTGCCGATCCTGTTCGGGATTGTGTCAGGTTATGTCGTCAGCCTTTTCCTGGGTCTGATCGATTTTTCGAAAGTCGCCGAAGCCCCGCTATTTGTGGTGCCTGACTTCACTTTCGCCTTTATCTCAGAAGGTTCTATTTTGACCATCACGGCTGTTGCTTTGATTGCTCCTGTGGCTTTTGTGACCATTGCTGAGCATATTGGCGACCAGATGGTTCTGTCTAAAGTCACAGGGCGTAACTTCCTGGAAGAACCCGGCCTGCATCGCTCGCTCCTCGGCGATGGCCTTGCAACCATCCTGGCCGCTTTCATCGGAGGTCCACCTAATACGACTTATGGGGAAAACATTGGGGTGATTGCCATTACCCGTGTGATGTCCGTCTTTGTTGTGGGTGGTGCGGCTTGTATCGCCATTGTCTTTGGTTTTATGGGCACCATCAGTGCCTTGATCCAGACCATTCCGGTTCCGGTTATGGGCGGCGTTGCCATCCTGCTGTTTGGTGTGATTGCCTCCAGCGGTCTGCGTATGCTGATTGACCGTCGCGTTGACTTTGGCATGAAGCGCAACCTGATCATTTCTTCCGTAATCCTGGTGATCGGGATTGGGGGCGCGTTCATCCAATTTTCCGGTGACTTCAAGATCGCAGGCATGGCGCTTGCGACCATCGTCGGCCTGATCCTGAATGCGATCCTGCCCGGACGTGAAGAAGCCGAAGCTGGCGGGTCTATCTTCTCTCAGGAAGATCCGGCTGAATAAGCATTAAAGACACAAAAAAAGGGGGCGCTTCGGATCAATCGAAGCGCCCCTTTTTTTATATCCTGTTACTTAAAGCGTACCGAACAAACGATCACCGGCATCACCCAGACCAGGAACGATATAAGCTTTTTCATTCAAATGACTATCCAGTGATGCTGTGTAAACCTGCACCTCTGGATGTTCTTTTTCAAACACATGCATACCTTCAGGCGCTGCCACCAGTACCAGCATGCGGATGTCTTTATCTTCCACACCAGCGCGATTCAAAACATCGACCGCATAAGCAGCTGAATGACCAGTTGCCAACATCGGATCACACAGAATAAACGTACGTCCTTCTACTTCCGGCAATTTCACCAGATATTCCACCGGGCGCTTTGTTTCCGGATCACGATAAAGCCCCACATGACCAACCCGTGCAGACGGCATCAGTTGCAGCAAACCATCCGACATGCCCTGGCCTGCACGCAGGATTGGTACAACGGCAACTTTGCGCCCTTCCAGAACAGGTGCATCCGGCACATGAACCACAGGCGTATCAATCGCTTCGCCCGTCAACGGCAAATCGCGTGTAAGCTCATAGCCCATCAACATGGAGATTTCGATCAGCAACGCCCGGAAGGTCTTGGTTGACGTTTCTTTATTGCGCATATGGGTCAGTTTATGTTGGATCAGCGGGTGATCAACGACGCATAAGTTTTGAAAATCGGGGTGCTTGAACATAAGTCATAAACCTGTCTAATTGGTCAGAAAATTTTTTATTTCATAGCATCTGCAATATGTGATTGCAATTCATTGCGTATTGCATAAATTAACATAATTAAATTTAAATAAAGAAAGAAGATGGAACAACGATATGGAATATTCATTGCTGGATAAAGGAACCAAAAAACACGTGGTTTTTTATGGCAACATTGTTCCCTCCTCACGCGCAAAATTCCTGGAAATGGCAAAGAACCTTCAAACTTCTGAACAAAAACAATGGGTTCTGGAAGTTGACGAGCTGGACTACATCGATTCAGCCGGACTTGGCATGTTTATCGAGTTCAATGAGAAAGCCCAAGAATCTGGTATTTCTGTCGCTTTGTCCGGTGCCCAGGGCGTGGTCAAACGCATGTTTGAACTATCCAAATTCAACGAACTTTTCGAAATTGTTGACTAAGGTTTCGCCCTTTGTTTATTGACGCCATTGGACAAACCCACGAACAGGCGAACAATCCACGCATTCTTTCCCTTGTTCCGAGCATTACCGAACTTCTGTTCGATCTAGACCTGGCCGAGTCGGTCGTGGGTCGCACCGCCTTCTGCGTCCATCCCAAAGAAAGCGTCAAATCGGTAAAAAGCATTGGCGGGACCAAACAGGTCAATATGGATAAAGTGATGGCAATTGATGCCACGCACCTGATCGTCAATATCGATGAAAACCCGAAAGAGCTGGTGGATGAACTAAAAACGTTTATCCCCAATATCATCGTCACCCACCCAAATCGCCCGGAAGATAATGTTCACCTCTATCAGATGCTGGGCAATATCTTTGATCGGCGCGACCAGGCCGCGCGTTTAATCAGCGAACTGCAGGCGGCCAATACACACACCCAGATGGCAGCAATGGACCTGGAAGAAAAAAAGGTCCTTTATTTCATCTGGAAAGACCCATGGATGACCATCTCCACCGACACATATATTTCAAGGTCGCTGGCCAGTGTGAAACTGAAAACCATTCCAACTGAATCCGACCGACGTTACCCCGAGGTTGATCTGGAAAGCGGGATTTTGGATGAAGCCGACGCCATTTTATTCTCGTCTGAACCGTTTCTTTTCAAGTTAGATCATCTGAAAGAGTTTTCAGAAACGCACAACCTGCCCCTGGAAAAGCTGCATATCATCGATGGGGAAATGACAAGCTGGTACGGCAGTCGCGCCATCTCAGGTCTTCGGTATCTGGTTGAGTTTGCGAAGAAACTTTAGTGCCTGTGTCCCGGCACAGGCCGGGACCTTTTAGAGGTCACACTCTGCCCTAGAGAGACCCCGGCCTTCGCCGGGGAAAATAATTCATCAAAATGCGGACTTAAGCCTTCTTCTCCCACCCACCGGTATCCGTCTGCTGCCAGTAGGTCAGATCATGACCTGCATCTTTAAAGACTTTCCATTGCTGGCGCGCTTTTTGGACAGCATTGTCAAACCGTCCATCAAACACCACAAAGCAGCGCTCAAAATCAGCCAATCCCGGATTTTCCATCCCATCCGTTAAAAACAGGAAACTTGCCCCATTTTCATTATCGGCTGTCGGCGTAATCCAGATCGGTTGTTTATCCGGATTGCCGTCCTTGGCACTGCCATGGGGCAGCCAGCTATCCGCCTGATAGGTCCAAAGGTCATTGGTCAGACTTTCGGCCTTTTCAGGGCTTCCCACCTGAACGAGGGCGCGTTTTCCCACCTGCAGGGTTTTTTCCAGCAGTTTGGGCAAAGCCTGTTCCAAAGAAAATTTGGTCAGGTGGTAAAACGCGATGTCACTCACTTAAACTTAGCCTTCGTAATATTCTGCAACCAGGTTATCCAGCAAACGCACACCATAACCAGTGCCGCCTTTTGGCGTGGTTGGCTTGTCTTTGTTGGACCAGGCCATGCCCGCAATATCAATATGCGCCCAGACTGTTTCTTTATCGATGAAACGCTCCAGGAATTTGGCTGCTGTGATACTGCCGCCAAAACGACCGCCTGTATTTTTCATATCCGCAATCTGGGACTTGATGGCGTCGTCATAGGCTGCATCCATTGGGAACGGCCAGACTTTGTCACCAGTGGCTTCCCCACATTTTTTCAGACGGTCTGCCAGTTCATCATTATTGGCAAAGACCCCTGCGCGTTCATGTGCAAGCGACACCAGGATCGCCCCTGTCAAAGTCGCAAGGTTGATCAATGTCTTTGGTGCAAATTCCTGTTGCGTATAGGTCAGCGCATCAGCCAGAACCAGACGGCCTTCCGCATCCGTGTTGATCACTTCAATCGTCTGACCGGACATGGATGTCACCACGTCACCCGGACGTTGCGCGTTACCATCAGGCATATTTTCCACAAGGCCAATCACACCAACCGCATTGACGTTGGCTTTACGCGCAGCCAATGCTTTCATCAGTCCTGTGACAGCACCAGCGCCGCCCATGTCCCATTTCATGTCTTCCATGCCAACAGCAGGCTTGATGCTGATCCCGCCTGTATCAAAGGTCACGCCTTTACCGACAAAAGCGATTTGCGTCGCCTGGGCTTTACGGCCCTTGCCTTGCTGACCGTTCCAGCGCATGGTCACCATCTTGGATTCCCGCACACTGCCCTGGCCGACGCCCAACAATGCACCCATGCCCAGCTTTTTCATTTCCGCTTCGCCCATGACGCTGACTTCAACGCCAAGCTCTGTCATTTCCTGACAGATATTTGCAAAGCTTTCCGGATAAAGAATATTGGCAGGCTCTGACACCAGATTACGCGTCAGGAAAATACCACCGGAGATTTTTTCCAGCGTATCAAAGGCTTTGCGCGCACGACCACCACTTGGAGTAAGGATTTTCAGCGCACGGATGGATGGCTTTTTATCCGCTTCTTCCTTGGTGCGATACTTATCAAAACGAAAAGATCGCAGCAGCGCCCCAAAGGCGATATGAGCTGCCTGTTCCCAAACACGACCTGCCGCATCATCAACCGCGTCAAAAGCGATAGAAACCGTGCGTGGCTGTTTTGGGGCAAGTGCCATATAGATAGTGCCACCGATTTTTTCTGCACCCAGCAGATCAAGCTTTTCCGGCTTGCCCGCGCCGATCAGAATGACACGTTCCAGACGGGACCCGTTTGGTGCGATGACCGGAACGATTTCCCCCGGTTTCCCCTTAAATTTTGCAATTTTTGCAGCACGCGACAATGTGCCATCAATGGCTTTATCAATTGCTTGTGCGCTATCGGACAGTTCGCCACCTTCATAACCCATAACCACCAAAACACCTGTTTCTGGCAAGCCTGGTTTTGTGAACGAAATTTTCATGGGGGACCTCTTGTTGTTCTTTGTGTAATTTTCCCTAAGTTAGCCCGAAGCGCGCCCAAGGAAAACCATATTTTTTATAAGTTTTTAGTATGAGGTGCAAAAAACACCTTTTCATTGCGATTTAAATCGCAAAGGGACCCGTTTTCGCCCCCAATCCCCGGCAGGCCCATCAAAACGCCCGGCACATTTGGTCCCGCAATTGAGACATTCCCCCGCCTCGTTGACCTTCCATTCACTTAATTCGTACCAGTCACGTTTGATCAAGACCTCACCACAATTATGACAATAGGTCGTATCCCCTTCTTCGTGATGAACGTTACCCGTATAGGCATAGCGCACCCCGTTTTTAATGGCGATCTCACGCGCACGAATTAAAGTTTCAGCAGGCGTACGGGGTCTATCGGTCATTTTCCAGTCGGGATGAAAAGCGCTGAAATGCATAGGCACATCACCGCCCAGTTCTTTCACCACCCAACGCGTCATCTCATCAATTTCTTCCGGCCCGTCATTTTCACCGGGGATCAAAAGGTCCGTGATCTCAAACCAGACATCGGTTTCATGTTTCAGATAGACCAATGTTTCCAGCACATTATCCAGGTCCGCACTGCAGAGCTTATAATAAAATTCCTGAGTAAAAGCTTTCAAATCCACATTGGCCGCATCCATATGCGCAAAGAATTCTTTGCGGGCTTCCTCATGGATATAGCCTGCGGTTACAGCCACAGTCTTTATTCCAACCTCCCGACACGCCTTTGCCACATCCACTGCATATTCAAGAAAGATCACCGGATCGTTATAAGTAAAAGCAACAGATTTGCACTTGGTCTGAAGACAGGCCTGTGCAATGGCTTTAGGATTGGCCTTGGTCTGTAATTTGTCAAATTCCCGGGATTTGGAAATATCGTGGTTCTGGCAAAACTTGCAGGTCAGATTACAACCCGCTGTGCCAAAAGAAAGAATGGGCGTGCCCGGATAGAAATGATTGAGCGGCTTTTTTTCAATCGGATCAATACAAAAACCACTGGATCGTCCATAGGTCGTCAACGCCATCTTGCCATCGATATTAGCGCGCACAAAACACAGCCCGCGCTGCCCCGGCTTGATCTTGCAGTCACGCGGACACAGGTCGCACTGAATGCGTCCATCTTCAAGGGTATGCCAGTATCGTCCCGGAACGTTCATGACCTGTCTCTGCTTTATCAGCGTTGGGTTTATAAAATAAGATTAACCGTCGTGTTTTAGAATTGCACGATCAAAAAAGTTTCTAAAACGCTGTTTATTTTCATCCTTTAACCAGAACTCCAGAATGTCACGAAAATCCTCAGAAGCCTGACGTTCTTTCAAAAGCTCATTGATGCGTTTCAAAAGCTTTGGCGTTTCAGATGTCTGAGTACAGGCCACACTGCTGAACTGCTCAATCGTTTCTTCAAGAAATGGAATGATATAAATATCATCACTGGTTTCCTGCAGTTTCAGCAGATAACCAATTCCCGCTTCGGTTTCCAGGAAGTAATCAATATGTCCAGTTTCCAACAATTCAAGCGCTCGCTCTGAGGCAATGGTTTTTGCCTGATAGACGCCTTTATCAGCAAATTCATTCAGAATGGTATCCAGACGTTTGCCATAAGAACGCTTGTTCTCCACCACCAGGCGTCCATCCAGATTGGCAAGGAAATGACGCAAACTGATCCCGTCAACGGAACGGTTCATTTTCTTGCGGGTGACCAGGACATGGGTAAACAGCGGACTGACCGGATTGGAAAATGAAAAAACTTTTTCGCGCGCAGGCGTTTTCAATAAAAGCGCATTGCACATAAATGTTTTTTTGCGAATTTCATCATCCTGGCGGGCAAAGGACATCAGCTGTCGCTTATGATTATATTCAGGCAAGTACTTTTCATAAAAATCAATCAGGCGATCCCCAATCCCCTGATCTTTATAGGGACCGTCGACGATATAGAAAGGGATATACGCAAACCTCGCCCATGTAATGGTTTCTTTTTCCTGTGCACTCGCAGGAAAAACACCCAGAACAAGACCACCCAAAACCAGTCGAAAACATAATGTTCGTATAGAAAACATATGCATCTCCAAGCAACCCACCATTGAGATAGAATAGCGAATTTAATCTAAAACTGCTACTTTGACGTCTTATTTTAATTTCATTTTAATATTGAGAATACTTCGTTAAAAACACCTTTCCTGCATCATAAGTTGAGTTATAATCATTTGAAGATAGTTGCCATGGGATTGCGGTGGAAAAATTTATGAAGTTATTCAAACATATCTTCGTATCAGGCCTGTTTACGCTATGTACAGCAATCCTTTGTCTCGCCTTACCCGCGCAGGCAACAGCCCCCCCCTTAAAAATTGCATTTAACAACCCGGGCTTTCAAGACAAAGGCTTCTGGAAAAATGTCAGCGATGCCATGAAGGCTGCGGCTAAAAAATTCAATATCGAACTTCATATCTGGTACGGGGATCGCGACCCACAAAAAATGCGGGAAAACGCCCATCAAATTTATCAGTCTGATATCGAGTTTGATTATCTCATTCTTGTGAATGAACATCAGCAAGCCACAGGGTTCCTTAGAAATTCGGAACGTAAAAAACTAAAGACCTTTTATTTGCTCAACACCATCCGCACTGAACAAAGCCAAAAAATAGGGCACCCCGGTCAGGTGTATAAATACTGGATTGGCAGCCTGACCCCGGACAATGAAAAGGCTGGTGCAGAAATGGCGCAATCGTTGCTGGATTTTGCACAAACAAAAAACTGGGACAATCCTTATCGCCTGCTAAGCATCAGTGGCGATAATAAAACGCCCGCCTCCCTATATCGCAATCGCGGACTGGACAATGTGATGGTCAAATCTGGTATGTTTAACGAGCAACGCCGAGCCCACGCGCTTTGGTCCGAGGACAATGCCAAAAAGATCACCCAACAATATCTCAAAGATTTCCCTGCTCCCCCCCAACTGGTCTGGGCAGCAAATGATAATATCGCACGCGGTGCGATCGAAGCTCTTGAGGCAGGCGATCAGATTGCAGGTCAGAATTTTGCAGTGGCCGGGCTCAATTGGTCCAACTGGGGTCTAAAGGCTGTTCGGGATGGCAAAATGACCATGACCCATGGTGGACATTTCCTGGGCGGCGCCTGGACAATGGTCATTCTTTACGACCATTCCCAAGGACATACGATCAAGGCACCAAACGCCCACATCCGCTTTCCCATGAGCGCGATTACCAAAAGCAACGTGGATGCTTACCTGCAACATTTCGAAAACCAGAACTGGAGCGAAATTGATTTCAAACGTTTCAGTAAAAGCTTTAATCCACAGATCAAAGCCTATGATTTTTCACTGCCCCGATTGTTTGAGGCCCATCAGAAATAATCATATGTGCACCGCACAAAAACGTGCCTTCTTTTTGAGCAAATACATAAATCACTGACCTGATTTTGTGCATTGCACACAAATTACCTTTTTTGCATATTTACAAAAACCGCAGTTTAGCAATGGTTTTATAAAACTGGCACGCTATTTGTTTATAGTTAGGTGATTTTTGGCAACGACGCCAAAAAAACAATTCAATCAAGACAGCAACGTCGCTGACAACGTGCATTTTCCGCGCGTTCGTTTGCGACGTTTTTTATTGGCTTTGTTTTTTCTGACGCCTTCGCCCTTTTTCCTGAATTAGAAGCGCAAAACGATAAGAACTCCCCCCAAAAATGCTGTCAGCTAATAATTTTTTGACACTCTAAGACAAAGGAAGTCAGCACATGTCATATATCGCACCCGCTGAATTCGCGACCAAGATGGTCGACGCCGGCGAATCAAAGATCTTTATGTCCACGAAGGATACACTCATCCGTGCTTACATGGCCGGAGCCATTCTCGCACTGGCTGCGGCTTTTGCCGTTACTATCGCTGTAAACACGGGCAACTTCCTGATCGGTGCCCTGCTCTTCCCCGTTGGTTTCTGTACACTTTATCTTTTAGGCTTCGACCTTCTGACAGGTGTTTTCACACTCTGCCCGCTTGCCCTTCTGGACAAACGCCCTGGCGTCACGATTGGCGGTCTGCTTCGTAACTGGGGCCTGGTTTTCATCGGTAACTTCGGTGGTGCTTTCACCGTTGCGATCTTCATGGCAATCATCTTCACAACAGGTTTCAGTCACGAACCAAACGCGGTCGGCCAGAAAATCGGGCTTATCGGGGAAGCCCGGACCGTGGGGTATGCCGAAGCCGGATGGTCTGGCATGCTAACACTCTTTGTGCGTGCGGTTATGTGTAACTGGATGGTATCTACAGGTGTTGTTGCAGCAATGATGTCCACATCTGTATCCGGTAAAGTGATGGCCATGTGGATGCCAATCCTGATCTTCTTCTACCTGGGTTTCGAACACTCTATCGTAAACATGTTCCTGTTCCCATCTGGCCTGCTGCTGGGCGGTCACTTCACAGTCTATGACTATCTGTTCTGGAACGAAATTCCAACCGTTGTTGGTAATCTTGTCGGGGGCCTGACCTTCGTTGGCGGGATGATATATGCGACCCACTATAAAACGTCGCCAAAACGCAACGCCCCTGTGGCGGCTGCAAAATCCCCAGCTGAATAAGACTTAAAAAGTGTCGGGAGCCTGATTTAAGCATCAGGCTCCCCCTTTTGGAGACAAACATGCCCAAGGAAACCACCCAGACAAAACGCCTGTCAGTCAGTGTCGGCCAGTATTCAACCGCTGGCAACAAACCGACCAATCAGGATTTTCACGGTGCCCTCATTCCGCAAGGTCATGTTTGTGCCCTAAAGGGGATTACCCTTGCACTTGCAGACGGGATCAGTTCCAGCCCGGTGAGTCACGAAGCATCTGAAACCATCGTCAAAGCCTTGATGTCAGACTATTACTGCACATCAGATGCCTGGAGCGTGAAAACCGCAGCCTCACGCGTGATCTCTGCCACCAATTCCTGGCTTTATGCCCAAAACAGACGCGCCCGCGTGGGGGATATGAACCGGGGCATGGTCTGCACTTTGTCATCTGTCATTTTCAAAGGTACCCATGCCCATCTGTTCCATGTGGGCGACAGTCGCATCTGGCGCATCAGTGGCGATAGGCTGGAACCATTGACCGAAGATCACCGTATTATCTTGTCCGAAGATGAAAGCTATCTCGGCAGGTCCATCGGATCTGGACCAGAAGTAGAAATTGATTACACCCAGCATGCCATTTCAGAAGGCGACATCTATCTTTTGACCACAGACGGGGTGCATGAATTCTGGGACAGCAATCATGTGGTGGACAGTATCCGCAATTGCCAAACGCTGGATGACGCCGCAAAACTGATCGTTGCCGACGCGTTAGGAAAGGGCAGTGACGATAACCTCACCCTGCAGATTGCACGCGTGGATCAAATCCCGGCGAGTAATGATAATGCCGAGCTGTTGGATGACACCCTGAACCTGCCGCTTGGAAATCTTCCCAACGTCGGTGATGTCATCGATAATTTCCGCATCCTGCGCCCCATCGTCAATTCCGCACGCAGTCATATTTATCTGGCGCAAACACCGGATAACCAACAAGTCGTGCTGAAATTCCCATCCGTGGATATGAGCGAAAGTGTCGATTACCTGCGTCGCTTTGTCATGGAAGAATGGATTTCTAGGCGGATCAAAAGCCCCTACGTCCTTGGCCCTGCCCCGACACCTGAAAAACGAACGTGTCTATACACAGTCACCGAATTTGTAGAAGGCCAGACCCTGCGCCAATGGATGATTGATAATCCAAACCCAAAACTGGAAGAAGTGCGCAACATCATTGAACAAGTCGCCCAAGGCCTTCGCGCTTTCCACCGCAAAGAAATGCTGCATCAGGATTTGCGCCCGGAAAACATTATGATTGATGAGGGTGGCACCGTCAAAATCATCGATTTCGGTTCCACATCTGTTGCGGGCGTGCAGGAAGTTTCCCCCGTCTATGTGGACAGCGATATTTTAGGCACCGTGCAATATACCGCCCCAGAATATTTCCTAGGCTATGCTGGCACCTCGGCCTCAGACCTCTTTTCGCTTGGGGTCATTGCCTATGAAATGCTGACCGGGAAGCTGCCTTATGGGACCAAGGTCAATCACGTGCGCACGCAAAAAGACCTGCGCAAACTGACCTTTAAATCCACGCTTGCCTCCAAAGAACCACTGCCGGACTGGATTGAATATGCGCTGCAAAAGGCGGTGCATCTCAATACCGCCAAACGTTACCTGACCTTTTCTGAATTTCTCAAGGATCTCAGAAAACCCGCGCCTGATTTCAAAAGCAAAAACGCCCTGCCCTTGATGGAACGCAATCCCGTTCTCTTCTGGCAGGGCCTCAGTTTGTTTTTTGCCGCCACTACCCTCATCAGCCTGATTTCCAGGTTTTAACCCACCGATAAAGGAGCCTTCTTTATGACACGTGCACTCGTAACTGAAAAAATCGTCGCTGCCAAACTCGCCAAAGACCTGACATGGGCCGTTGTTGCCGAAGAAATCGGACAAGCCAAGGAATGGACCACTTGTGCCCTTCTCGGCCAAATGGCGATGAATGAAAAAGAAGCTGCCATCGCTGCGCGCATCTTTGATCTGACAGACGAAGAAGCCAAATGGCTGACCGTCCCGCCATTTCGTGGTGCGCTTGATCAACCAGTTCCAACCGACCCGCTGCTTTATCGTTTCTACGAATTGATCCAGGTTTATGGCCCGTCCATCAAAGCCCTGATCGAAGAAGATTTTGGCGACGGCATCATGTCAGCCATTGATTACACCATGGATATCTCCAAAGAAGAAAACCCGGCAGGTGATCGTGTTGTCGTCACCATGAACGGCAAGTTCCTGCCTTACAAACGCTACTAAGTTCACTCTTAAGCAAAAAGTCCGTAGCCAGACCATCGGCTGCGGGCTTTTTTCTTGAACATTCAGATCAAAGAATATAAACATCACGCATGATGCGATGGTTCAGGGGAACCATCCTTAAACATAGGTTTTTATGTTAGAGAATGTGCTGAAACGCTAATGGCTTCTAGAGACTGAAGCCCCAAGACGCATTTGGATTTCATCTGCGCGCCTTTCGTTGCGCCTAATCCAATGCCATATTGATTTCAGACATTGGTCCCTTAAACCCATGAATATTTCAAAGCCTGAGCAACGTGTGCTGCACGTTCTCGCACAAGGCGGTGTGATCGACTTTGATCGCGCCACCAACGGGCATGTCACAAACGTTATTTGTTACACCCGTGAAGGATATGTCCTGAGCGATCTGAATCTGGCCGTTTTCAAAAAACTGAAAAAACGCCGATTGATCATTTCAAGCAAGGGCAAACCCTATCAAATTTCCAGAAAAGGCCGCATCAGCGTGCGCGCCCAACTGGATAACCGCTAACCCATGAAAAGGGGCTTTTACCAAGAGCCTCTTTTCTTTATCTCACGCCTGTTTTAAACTTAAGAAAAACAACGGGAGTGTGATCTCATGGCGAAAATTCGGGCCGCAGCGGTGGCAGGCAGTTTTTATTCAGATAACCCTGAAATTCTGTCACGCGATATCGATGGTTTCTTGAAAGAGGCAGAAAGCAAGCACGCCCCGAAAGACGGCGATACCGCCCCCAAAGCCCTGATCGCGCCCCATGCCGGATATATCTATTCCGGTCCCGTTGCCGCCAGTGCCTATATCAAGCTTCTGCCGCTCAAAGACACCATCAAACGGGTTGTGTTGCTGGGGCCATGTCACCGTGTTCCGGTTGGCGGCCTTGCCCTTTCAACAGCAGATTATTACGAAACCCCGCTTGGGCGTGTACCATTGGATAAAGAACTGACACAAAAGCTTTTAAAAAAGCCGCAAGTCTTCAGCTTTGATGACACCCACACAGAAGAACACAGCCTGGAAGTCCATGTCCCGTTTTTACAGAAAATCTTGAGCGATTTCACCCTGCTGCCCATCGTGGTCGGACAAGCCAGCCCTGAAGAAGTCGCCGATGCGCTTGAAGCCGTCTGGGGTGGGGAAGAAACATTAATCATTATCAGCACAGACCTTTCGCATTTTCTTGAATATGATGCCTGTAACAAGCTGGACAGCAAAACCGTAGATGCCATCCAGAATTTCAACCCCGCCCAAATCGGAAATTCCCAAGCCTGCGGGCGTATTCCGGTCAAAGGCATGCTGGAAAGTGCACGCGCACGCGGCATGGAAATCACGACACTGGACGTACGAAATTCCGGTGATACAGCAGGCAACAAAGACCGTGTGGTGGGCTATGGGTCCTGGATGCTAACAGGCGGACGACAACCCAGCGCACACGAAGCTTTTTCATTTAAAACACAAGCTTTATTGGAACGCTACGGCCTGACCCTGTTGCAAATCGCCGCAGCCTCCATCAAGCGCGGCACCACGAATAATGAACCGATTAAAATCGATCTGGACAGCTTCCCGCAAAGCCTGCGTCAATATGGTGCCTGCTTTGTCACCATTGAAAAAGACGGTGGCAATTTGCGCGGCTGTATTGGATCGCTTGCCCCGCAAACATCCCTTGCGATTGATGTGGCTGAAAATGCCTATAAAGCCGGGTTCAGAGACCCGCGTTTCCCGCCGATTTCTCAGGCAGAATTGAAAGACCTGTCCCTTCATATCTCCATCCTGTCCCCCTCCTTCGCGCTGAAATTCACCAGCGAGAAAGACCTGCTCAATCAATTGCGCATGAATGTGGATGGGCTGATCATTCAGGATCAAGGACGCCGTGCGTTGTTCCTTCCCTCTGTCTGGGAAAAAATCCCGGATAAAAAGAAATTCCTGACCCATCTGAAATTGAAAGCTGGATTAAAAGCGGATCATTGGTCCAATGATTTTCAGGCTTGGCGCTTTGTCACCGAAGGTATCCATTCAGATCATCTGGACGCCGCGCACAATCTGTGGCAAGACAGCGCAACCAAATAAACTCATCCTTCTTACATACGGAGCTTTTCGTGACTTTTAATCTGGATCAGGCGGCCATCGACCGTCTTTTGGACATCGCCCGCATTGCCGGTGACGCCACCATGGAAATCTACAATACGGATTTCGAGATTTATTCCAAAAAGGATGAATCCCCTGTCACAGAAGCTGACCGTAAAGCCGAAGAAATCATCACACCCGTGTTGAAAGAACTGGCCCCGGATATCCCGGTTGTCGCTGAAGAAGCCTTTAGCGCTGGTGAAATCCCAGATGTAACGGGCACGGCCTTTTGGCTGGTTGACCCCGTAGATGGCACAAAGCAGTTCATCAAAAAACAGGATGAATTCACCGTCAATATCGCCCTGATCGATGAAAACCGCACCCCCATCTTTGGCGTCGTCCACGCCCCTGCCCTTGATCGCATGTTCTGGGGATCAACAGAATATGGTGCCTTTGTGCGCGAGGCTGACGGCGAAGTGAAAAAAATCTCAGTGCGTTCAGAACCTGAAGAAGGCATCACAGCCGTTGTCAGCCGTTCCCACAAAACGCCCGAGGTTGATGACTATCTCAAAGACTTTAAAGTCGCCCATGAAGTTTCCTCCGGTTCCAGCATCAAATTCTGCCAGGTAGCCGAAGGGATCGCGGATGTCTACCCCCGTTTCGGCCCAACCATGGAATGGGACACAGGGGCCGGACACGCGGTTGTTCTGGGTGCTGGCGGGACCGTAAAAACACCGGAAGGCGACGATTTCAAATATGCCAAAGACGGTTTTAAAAACGGGTTCTTCATCGCCAAAGGAAAGTAAGACATACACCTATAGGTATGATTTTCTCAAGTTCAAGTCTTGTTTAAACATCATTTTCTTGTATTATTATTTTCGTTACAGAGAGAGCATCTTTGTAGTGATCCCGCCAAGTATAGGGACCATGATATAGCCGCCGTAATTCCTGTACGGTGACTGCCGCGGAGATCGTAAAGCGCGCACGGTGATTCCGCAAACCGGCAGATAAGAGAAAGCAAGGGCTGGATTTTTTCCAGCCCTTCTTCGTTTGATCTTTTAAGAAACTTTTCTAAGCGCCGTCCAGGTACAGGCGACCAGTCGGTCGCGAGGTTTAATGCCGTTCTTTTCAAAGAAACCCTGCTGCCCCAAAAGCGCATCCAGATGGATTGAGGTATATTTAAAACGTTCCTTCAATGCCTTGACCAGACTGGTCCCCACGCCCAAGTCCTGCCAGTCGGGATGAACTATCAGTTCTGCCACCCATGTGGACACCAGATCATCACTCATGACACGAGCGCATCCAATCACCCGGCCTTGTTCAAACACAAAAAAGCCGTAACAGCCCGCGCCGAACAGACTGTCCATATAAGCATTTTTATCTTCAACACAATCAGGCACCCCACAGCCGACCTTATGATAAAGATCAACCAAATCTCCCTTATTCACAGCACCCTTGTCAGTTGTAACTAACCAACTTTTCATTCCCCACCAAATCTATTTTCTATTTTTGATTGAAATTAATATATCGCCCCACTTGCCTCAGGTCAATTTATTCTCTGTTCAAATGCGATAAAGAGCTAAAGAGTAACGAATATGCTGAGGAACACCCTATGTCCGCTTCCCCCAAAGGCCCGGTGGCGCCCCTTTCACCTGTATTGCTGGCAGGTCTTGCGATGCGCCCATTGCCTTATGGTCTGATCCAACCTGCCTTTAACAAAGCCATCCGACAAATGCATGAAAATCACCCGGATGTATTTGACCGCCTCGTCCCACTGGGTTCACCCCGCTTTCTGATTGACCCGATTGATCTGCCGTTCAGTTTTATTATGGATACATCACCTGTGTCCCCCGCCCTTGATATGATCGATGCTGATCAGGAACAGAATTTTCTAGATATCAAAGCCAGCGTCCGTGGACCATTGCTGCAACTGATCGAACTGCTGGAAGGCCGCATTGATGGCGATGCTTTGTTCTTTTCGCGTGACCTGATCATCGAAGGCGATACCGAGGCTGTTCTGGGCCTGCGCAACGCCGTTGATGGGGCGGACATCAATGTCCATGAAGATCTGTTGCAAATCTTTGGCCCGCTATCCCGACCAATTGATGGGGCCGCCCAGATCGCGGGTAAAATCTTTAATCGCTTCAGCAAGGATTTAAACACCTTAAGTCAGGCACCCCTCGCCCCGTTACAAAAAAAATGTGACGCCCAGGCCGCCAGCATTCAGGACCTTGAAGAAACGGTTGCCACGCTTAAAAAACAACTCCGCCGTCGAAATGGAAAAACAGCATGAAGACTGAAAAACTAGAACTCGTCTGCCCCGCCGGAACCCCCGCTGCCTTGCGCGCAGCTGTCGATGCTGGGGCCGATACGGTCTATTGCGGCTTTCGCGATGCGACCAACGCCCGCAACTTCCCCGGCCTTAACTTTTCACGCGATGAATTGGGCGAAGGCATCGAATATGCCAAATCACACGGATCAAAAGTCCTTGTTGCGCTTAACACCTACCCGGAAGCCGGAAATCCCGGTCCCTGGCATCAAGCAGTCTGTGATGCCGCTGATTTGGGTGCACATGCCCTGATCATGGCCGATGTGGGATTGCTGGCTTATGCCGCTGAAAAACGTCCGGACACACGCCGTCATCTTTCGGTTCAGGCTTCTGCTTCCAACCCGGATGCCATCAACTATTATCAACAAGCCTTTGATGTAAAACGTGTCGTGCTACCACGCGTCCTCACCGTACCGGAAATAGCCAAGCTGAATGCAGAAATTGATGTAGAAACCGAAGTCTTCGTCTTTGGCGGATTGTGTGTGATGGCCGAAGGTCGTTGTTCGCTTTCTTCTTATGCCACCGGACAATCGCCCAACATGAACGGTGTCTGTTCCCCTGCCAGCCACGTGCGTTATGAAGATAAAGGCAGCAAACTGGTCTCCAAGCTCGGTGATTTCACCATCAACAGCTTTTCCCAAAGTGAAGCCGCGGGCTATCCAACGCTCTGTAAAGGACGTTTTGTCACACAAGACAAAGCCTCTTACCTGTTTGAAGACCCGACCAGTCTAAACGCAGCTGAATTCCTGCCTGAACTGATGGAAGCGGGCGTTACAGCCCTTAAAATCGAGGGTCGCCAGCGCGGCAAAGCCTATATCGCCCAGGTGGTCGCTGCGTTCAGAAAAGCCGCTGATGCTGCTGCACGCGGCGAGGTCGTCCCGCCTCTGGGACTTGAAACCATTACCGAAGGCCAGCGCGAAACAACAGGCGCCTATAACAAGAGATGGCAATAACCATGAATACACATATCAATATGGGCCCGGTCCTGTTTAACTGGGCCCCGGAAAAACTACGTGATTTCTATTTCCGCATCGCCGATGAAGCCCCGGTCCATAGCGTCTTTTTGGGTGAAGTCGTCTGTTCCAAACGCCAACCTTTTTTCGCGCCTTACATCCCCGAAGTTGCCGAACGTTTAACAGCAGCTGGCAAACGCGTGATCTTTTCCAGCCTTGCCCTTGTACTCTCCAAGCGTGAAAGCGAACTGGTGCGCGAACTTTGCACCATGGATGATGTGTTGATTGAGGCAAATGATCTATCCGCAGCTTCCCAGCTGATCGGCAAAAAACACGCCATTGGCCCGTTTGTGAATATCTATAACGAAGGCACACTCAAGGTCTTTGAAGATCAGGGCGCAAGCCATATTTCGCTGGCGGGTGAACTGTCACGCAAATCTATCGCTGCCCTTGCCAAAGTCGCACGCGCGGATCTGGAAGTGCAAATCTTCGGCCGTCAGCCGCTGGCGATTTCTGCACGCTGCTATCATGCGCGCTCTCATGGTCTGGCGAAAGACAGTTGCCAGTATGTTTGCGATAAAGATACTGACGGGATGGATCTGGATACGATGGATGGCGATCCGTTTCTGGCGGTCAACGGTCTTCAGACCCTGTCTTATACCTGCGCCAATCTGATCGGTGAACTGGAAGATCTGCAAAACCTCGGCGTGCGCCATTTCCGCCTGTCCCCACAAGACACCGACATGGTCGAAGTCGCGACACTCTATCGCTCTGTTCTGGATGGATTGTCAGAACCGGGCAGCACGATTGAAAAACTGGATGACCTCATGGATGGTCTGCCGTTCTCCAACGGTTTCTATTATGCGACTGAAGGTGTCAAGGCGGAAAGAGGACTAGAGGATTTCGGAGTTTAATCGTTCCCTCCCCCTCGACATCCAAAACAACCGTCATGGCGCACCCCGTTGCGCCATAATGGGTTAATGCAAGTACGCGCCCCAACCCTGATCGCGCAACACGTGCGCGATGACGAATGATTGTTGTGCAGCTTTTACTTCACTTTCCGTCAACTTCCCTGTATTCAAGCTCTGTTATGAGCAAGAAAGACACATCCATATACCCGAACACCGCAGAAAACATTGCCCGTGCAGGCGATGTGATCGCGCGTGGCGGGCTTGTGGCTTTTCCCACGGAAACGGTCTATGGGCTGGGCGCGGATGCGACATCGGAAGAAGCCGTCGCTTCAATCTTTGCCGCCAAGGAACGTCCATCTTTTAACCCGCTGATCGTGCATGTACCAGATATGGAGGCAGCAAAGGAACTGGTAGAATTTACCCCTGCTGCCGAAAAACTGGCCGCTGCCTTTTGGCCCGGCGCGCTGACCCTTGTCCTGCCACGCAAAAAAACGGCCAAGCTCTCCTTATTGGTCAGTGCTGGTCTGGATACAGTTGCGGTACGTATGCCGAACCATGAAATGGCAACTCGACTTTTACGTGCAGCGGGCAAACCGATTGCAGCCCCCAGCGCCAATAAATCCGGGCAGATTTCGCCTACACTTGCAAAACACGTGGAACAATCTCTTCCCGGCAAAATCGATATGATTTTGGACGGTGGGGCTTGTGAAGTCGGCCTTGAATCCACCGTTGTGGATGCCTGTGGGGAACGGGTTGGGTTCTTGCGTCCCGGCGGCATTTCCATTGAACAGCTGGAAGAAATCGTTGGGCCACTGATTTTCCCGGATGACGCACCGGACGCGCCAAGATCACCGGGTATGCTGACCAGCCACTACGCCCCCGACCTGCCCATGCGCCTGAATGCGAATGAGATTAAAGAAGGTGAAATCCTTTTAGGCTTTGGCGATGTTGAAGGCGCAAGCCTGAATTTAAGCCCATCCGGCAATCTGGAAGAAGCCGCTGCCAACCTGTTTGCCATGATGCGAGAGCTGGACCAAGATGGTTATAAAACCATGGCAGTTTCGCCAATTCCAAAAGAAGGCCTTGGTCTTGCCATAAATGATCGGTTAAAAAGAGCAGCAGCACCAAGATAACAAACCAAACGTTGGGGAACATGGGGAAAACGACAGGAGCAATTGCCGCAGGGCATCATGAGACCGCACAAGCGGGCGCACGCATGTTTGAAGAGGGCGGAAACGCCTTTGATGCCATTCTCGCCGCTGTCTGTGCCTCCTGCGTCTGTGAGCCGGTTCTATCCTCGTTAGGTGGTGGCGGTTTTTTGCTGACCCACGCCCATGACAGCGATCCGGTGCTTTATGATTTCTTCACCCAGACACCGAAGGAACGCCGCGCGGACAGCCAGTTCTATCCCATCATTGCCGATTTCGGCACGGTCACGCAGGAATTCCATATCGGGCGCGGGTCCATCGCCACACCAGGTATGGTCAAAGGCTTGTTTGATGCCCATAAAGATCTTGCGACCCTGCCCATGGATGTCATTGTGGCCCCGGCCATTGAGCTTGCGAAAAAGGGCCTCACCGTCAATAAAATGCAGGCCATGCTGTTTGATATCGTCGAAGCCATCTATGAGGCCTCACCCGACAGTAAAGCCCTTTATGGCAGTCACGTAAATGACGGTAAATTGCTGGGTGAAGGCGAAGTACTGAAAAACCCGGATATGGGCGATGTGTTTGAGGCCTTGGCCCGCGAAGGCAGTGAGCTTTTTTACGAAGGCGAGATCGCCAAGCAGATTGAAGCTGACAGCTGGGATCATGGCGGTCATCTGAGTCTGGCGGATTTGAAAGAATATCACGTTGAAAAACGTAAACCCCTTCGCGTTGATTACGGACGTTCACACTTCTATACGAACCCCGCACCTTCCACAGGCGGATTGCTGATCGCCTTTGCTTTGGAACTGGTCAAGCGGGCGGGTTTCCGTGACATTGCTTTCGGGTCCAAAGATCATGTCGAACGACTGAGCCAGATCATGGCCCTGACCAACAAGGCGCGTATTGATACCGCGCTCATCGATGGCGCAGAACAAGCTCAGCTTAAAATGCTGGATCAGGACTATCTGCAGACCTATCGCGCGCAAGTCTTTGGCCAGCCCAATGCCCTTCGCGGCACCACGCATTTAAGCGCCATTGACGCCGATGGCAATGCGGCCAGCATGACGGTTTCCAATGGCGAAGGCTGTGGCTATATCCTGCCCAATACCGGGATTATGCTGAATAATATGCTGGGCGAAGAAGATATCAATCCCCATGGGTTCAACCAATGGCCCGTTGATACCCGCATGTGTTCCATGATGTCGCCAACCCTGTTGTTGCGTGATGACGGGATCAATGTGGCGCTTGGTTCTGGTGGGTCCAACCGCATCCGCACGGCTGTGTTGCAGGTGCTGATCAACCTGCTGGAATTCGACATGAACCTGGAACAAGCCGTCGCAGCCCCGCGCATGCATTTTGAACGTGGGCTTTTGAACCTGGAACCGGGCTTTGCGACGGATGCCACACAAACATTAAAAGACCATGTGCCGGATTATAAAATCTGGGACGCCCAGAACCTCTTTTTCGGGGGCGTACACAGCGTGCGTTCCAACTTCGAGACAGGCCGCTTTGATGGTGTGGGCGATGCCCGACGCGGCGGTGCTGCGATAATTGTAGATGAAAGCTTATAAGCCATGACAACCGATAAAAAATATATTCTGACCATCTCTTGCCCCGACCATACCGGGATTGTGGCCCAGGTCTCCGGCTTTCTGGCCGATCAGGACGCTTTTATTAACGAGTCTGCCCATTTTGGCGATTCCGTATCCGATCGCTTTTTCATGCGCACCGTCTTTACCCCCGGCCCCTATACGCCCGATGCGTTTGAACTCGCGAAAAAATTCTCCCGGGTTGCAGAACGTTTTCAGATGGTCTGGGGCATTCATGATGCGACACGCAAACAGCGCCTGCTGATCATGGTGTCCAAGTTTGATCACTGTCTCAACGATTTGCTTTATCGCTACCGCACAGGCGAGCTTAACGCCGATATCCCGGCGATTGTTTCCAACCACCCGGACCTGGAACAGCTAGCACAGTGGCATGATATCCCGTTCTACCATATGCCTGTCACCAAAGACACGAAGGAAGAACAGGAAGCCGCTGTCTGGGATTTGATCGAAAATCTGGAAATCGACCTGGTGGTACTGGCGCGCTACATGCAAATTCTCAGCCCCCGTATGTGTAAAAAACTGCGCGGGCGCTGCATCAATATTCACCATTCCTTCCTGCCAAGTTTCAAAGGGGCAAATCCTTATCGTCAGGCCCATGAACGCGGCGTAAAACTGATCGGGGCGACTGCGCACTATGTCACGGGCGACCTTGATGAAGGGCCGATCATTGAACAGGCCGTTGAACGGGTGGACCATACCTACACGCCAGAAAAACTGAAAGCGGTGGGCCGTGATATTGAAAATGGTGTGCTGTCGCGTGCCGTTCGTGCCCATGTAGATCACAGAGTCCTCATGAACGGCATTAAAACTGTCGTCTTTAAATAAGTAAAACTTATGCACCTGCATTTGTAGTTTTTTGAATCGCATTCGAATCAAATTTGAATCGAATACGATTCAATCCTCTATTGCGCTTGTTGGTAAATCCTTGCACAATAAGGACCAACTTAACCAATAGGCGGCATATCGTGAGCACACAAAACACTCTTTCCAATATCAATCTGCTTGATGGACTCCCAGAAGAAGTGATTGAAGAACTGAATAAACAGTGCCGCTGGAAATGGTATGACGCCAATGAACAGATCATCGATCGCCAGGCAGAAAGCACCGATGTGTTCTTCATCGTTGATGGACGTGTACGGATCGTCATCTACACCGTTGGCGGGAAAGAGATCACACTGGATGACTTCACCGAAGGCAAACAGTTTGGGGAAATGGCGGCCATTGACGGCCTGCCGCGTTCTGCCAGTGTGATGGCGGTGCAGAAATCTTTGCTCGCCGCCATGCCGCAAACCCGCTTTATGGCACTTCTGACCGGCCATTCGATTGTTGCCGAACGTGTGCTGAAAAACATGGCCCATATCATCCGGATTTCGAACGAGCGGATCATGGATCTGTCCACCCTTGGGGCGGCCAACCGGGTTCATGCGGAAATTTTGCGACAAGCGCGCGACAATATGACCGATGAGGATGAGGCCTTTATCTCCCCCATTCCCATTCACTCAGAAATTGGCTCGCGCATCAGCTCCACGCGTGAAACCGTCGCCCGGGTCATGAACGATCTGGCCCGCAAAGGCTTTGTGGAACGCAAGAAGAACGGACTGGTGGTGAAAAATATCGACGAGCTTTCCCAGATGGTGGAAGAAGTCCGCGGGGATTAAAGACCCGTACAGCAATTGGCTCACATGCGATTTGCAGCCTTTTTAACACAGGCTTTTCAAAAAATTTTAAAGGTGTGATTGAGATCACAGACCTTTAAGTTTCGTTAAGGCATCCTATCTTTATTGAAGAGACATTGAATTCACGTCCGCCACCCAACGGACATTTGATTGAGAGTAGTGAGTGCAGCGTTTCTCAAGAAACTTTTTCATTCCCGAGACTTCCCAAAAGCCACGCCCCCTAACGTGGCTTCTTTTTTTGCCCGAATTTCACTTTTTTCAAAAAAATTCCCGACCTGTGACAACCATCACATCCGGGCAAGCCTGAGATGAGGCATATTACATTCATAGCCGGGACTGGTGCATCGGTTTTCGATGTTAACGCGGCTATTATTTCTCACCAGTCCATTCGTTATCCCTCAAGAGTAAACTATTTCCCCGTAAGCGTTTGTCTTACGGGGCTTTTTTTGTTTAAAATCCAATTGACTAGTTTAACTAGGTCCTGTTGACAAAGTGGATTTACAAATTGCGTAGAATGTGATTCAAGACTTCTTTTTATGAGGAGAAGTCTATGCGTAATTTGA